>JAFSVO010000240.1 GCA_017444965.1 Clostridia bacterium
TCACTCGCCCCCTTTCCGCTTTTTTCTATCATATCATTCAAATAGGAATAATGCAATATTTTGTCGAAAAACGTCTGATACATTTTTAACATAATTTTTTAAAAATTTTTGTTGATTTTTTGAAAAAAAAAGAATATACTATTTTTTGTTAATTCGATATAACATAACATTTGTTCTATACGTATTTAATATTTACACAAAAGGAGGCTTTATTATGAGCATCAAAATCGGAATCAACGGATTCGGAAGAATAGGCGGTCTGGTACTGCGCGCAGGCATTGATCGTGAAGATATGGAATTTGTCGGAATAAACGATCCTTTTATGACGCCCGACTATATGGCGTATATGCTTCGTTATGACACCGTTCACGGCGCGTTCAACGGCACTATAGCGTCCACCGAAGATTCGATAATCGTCAACGGCAAAAAAATCAAAGTATTCGGATGCATGAACCCGGAAGATATCCCCTGGGGCAGCGTCGGCGCGGAGTATATCGTTGAATCTACCGGCCAGTTTACCACAACGGAAAAGGCGCAGGCTCATCTTAAGGCGGGCGCTAAAAAGGTTATTATTTCCGCCCCTTCAAAGGACGCTCCCATGTTCGTTATGGGCGTAAATAACGAAACTTACACGCCCGATATGGATATAATCTCCAACGCTTCCTGCACCACCAACTGCTTGGCTCCTCTTGCAAAAGTTCTGAACGACAACTGGGGCATTTCCGAAGGTCTTATGACCACCGTTCACGCTACGACGGCGACCCAGAAAACGGTCGACGGTCCCTCAAAGAAGGACTGGAGAGGCGGCAGAGCCGCTTCCGGCAACATTATCCCCTCTTCCACCGGCGCCGCCAAAGCGGTCGGAAAAGTCATTCCCGAGCTTAACGGAAAGCTTACGGGCATGTCTTTCCGCGTCCCCACTCTTGACGTATCGGTAGTCGATCTTACCGTAAACCTCAAGAAGCCCGCAAAGTACGAGGATATCTGCAAGGCGATGAAAGACGCGTCGGAAGGCGAGCTTGCCGGCATCCTCGGCTACACCGACGAGCCTGTCGTTTCAAGCGATTTCATACACGACGCCCGCACGAGCATCTTTGACGCCGCCGCCGGTATCCCCCTTACCGACACTTTCGTTAAGGTCGTTGCGTGGTAT
The DNA here is from genome assembly GCA_017444965.1 of Clostridia bacterium. Classification (GTDB taxonomy): domain Bacteria; phylum Bacillota; class Clostridia; order Oscillospirales; family Butyricicoccaceae; genus RGIG3513. The sequence continues at coordinate 1,154 of JAFSVO010000240.1, forward strand.
GACAACGAATGGGGCTACAGCAACAAGCTTTTAGACCTTATTGCTTATATTTCAAAAAAGTAAAATAACGTTTGTTTTAACGCTGCGGAGTTTTTCTTCCGCAGCGTTTCTTTTTTTATAAAATGTATTGGCAAAACAGCTTTTTTGTTGTAGAATAAGATTGGTAGATTATAGAATGCGGGAGTAATACGAAAATGTATGAGATAATAAATAAAAACACGTTAGACGAATACGAAAGATTTGTAGAGTCGTCCCCAAAAGGTCATTTTCTTCAGTCGCATAAGTGGGCAAGCGTGAAAAACAGCTGGAAATGGGAAGCCGTCGCCGTGAGGGATGAAAACAGTCAGATCTGCGGCGCCTTATCCGTACTGATAAGAAAAATGCCGGGTCTTCCCTACACCCTTATGTACTCGGCAAGAGGACCCGTTTGCGACGTACACGATAAAGAAACTTTAGCCGAGCTTACGCGCGGCGCGGCTTTCCTCGCTAAAAAGCATAAAGCCTACGCTTTCAAACTCGATCCGGACGTTTTGAGTTCGGATACCGAGTTCATAGAGAATATGAAGGCGTTATCTTACAAACACGTACCCGGCTCAAAGGATTTTGACGGCATCCAGCCGAATTACGTTTTCCGCCTTAACGTAAAAGACAAGACCGAAGACGATCTTCTGCAGGCATTTCACCAAAAGACCCGGTACAACCTGCGCCTTTCCGTCCGTAAAGGCGTTATCGTTAAGCTTTGCGGAAAAGAGATGCTGCCCGATTTTACGCGGATCATGCTTGAAACGGGCAACAGAGACGGTTTTGTCACGCGCCCGCAATCTTATTTTGAAACGATGATGGACGCTTTAGGCGAGGATTGCCGGCTTTATATGGCGTTTTTGGACGATAAGCCCATCGCGGGAACTCTTGCCGTTCATTACGGCGACAAGGTCTGGTATCTTTACGGCGCCTCGTCCAACGAGCACAGAAACTCAATGCCCAACTATCAGCTCCAGTGGGAAATGATAAAATGGTCGCTTGAACTCAAATGCAATATATACGATTTCAGAGGCGTTTCGGGTGATATCTCCCCTGAAAACCCGCTCTACGGCCTTTACAATTTTAAGAAAGGCTTTTCGGGAGATTTCTGTGAATTCTGCGGCGAGTTCACAATGGTATACAACAAAGCCGTAAACGCTTTCGTCGAACGCGGTCTCGGAAAATTACGCCTTTTAAGAAGAAAGGCAGTACTGTTTAAAAACAGAATATTCAAATAAAACCGTTTTCTTTGGTTTGAAAGGATAAAAGATATGAAAAAACTCGTAGTATCAAAAGAACTGTTTGCGGGAAACGTTGAAAACGTTCGCAAAAAAGCAGGAAACGCCGTTATTTATGCCGTCGTTAAATCAAACGCGTACGGCAACGGCCTTTGCAAGACGGCAGAGGCGCTTCGCGCAAACGGTATAAATCACTTAGCCGTTACCGAGCCTTCTGACGCGCTTTTGCTTCGCGAGAACGGTTTTGCAGATGAAGAAATACTTATAATCCGTTCGACCGCCATTGAAGAAGAATGCAAGACGATACTTGACGCAAACGTGACCGCTTCGATAGGTTCAACCGCCGACGCGGTAATGCTCAACAACCTTGCCGCAGAGCGCGGGACAGTCTGCGACGCGCATATAAAGATAGACACCGGCCTCGGCAGATACGGCTTTCTTCCGACCGATATAAACGATATTATTTCCGTATTCCGTCTTCCCAATATAAACGTGACCGGCGTTTTTTCGCATTATTCCGACGCCTGGAGCAAAAAAAGGTGTCTTGCCCAGACAAACCTCTTTATCGACACGGTACAAAAAATCAGGCAGAACGGATGCGAACCGGGTATTCTTCATATTTCCGCTTCGGTATCCTTCCTGAACGGCAACGGAGAGATATTCGACGCGATACGCGTCGGCAGCGCTTTATACGGAAACAATCCCCGCCTTATCAAATACGGCAGTAAGCCCGTTTCAACTTTAGAGAGCAGCATATCCGAAATACGCTGGCTTCCCGAAGGGCACGCCGTCGGTTACTCTAACGCTTTCGTAACGAAAAAGCCGATAAAGACCGCGCTTATACCCGTAGGTTATTACGACGGCTTCAATCTGGGCAAAAAGGACGATATCTTTACTTTCCGCACAAAGCTCGGAAGAGCGGTAAGGGCTCTTTTCTCAGTTTTTAATAACAGACGCCTGTTCGTTACGATAAACGGCAAAAGGGCAAAAGTGCTCGGTCATATCGGAATGAACCACACTTCGGTCAACGTTACGGATATAGACTGCAGCGTCGGCGATAAAGTTATAATCAACGGGATCACGTCATATTACGTAAATTCCCTTGTCGAGCGTGAATACGTATAAACGGAAATGGAGGAATATAATATGAAAAAAATGATCATCGCCATCATCAATTCGGATGATGCGCCGTCCGTTATCCAGAATCTTATGAAAAACCATTACTCGGTGACAAAGCTTGCGTCATCGGGCGGTTTTCTGCGTTCGGGAAACGTAACGATACTTGTCGGCGTCGACGCAGAGTCTGTCCAAAACGTAATAGAACTTATTTCAAAATATTCTAAAAGCCGCAAACAGATCATCCCCTCTACTTTTGAGGCCGGCGCCTATATTGACCCCACAATGCCTTTTGAGGTGACCGTCGGCGGCGCGACAATATTCGTTCTTGACGTGGAAAGGTTTGAAAAGGTTTAAACTATGCGTTTTCCGCATCTTCTCGGCAACGAAAGGCTGAAACAGACTTTTTCTTCGCTGCCTCTTGAAAAGCTCGGGTCGTCGCTTTTACTTACCGGGCCTAAGGGCTGCGGAAAAAAGACCGCGGCGAACGACATTGCCATGGCGATACTCTGTACGGGAAATGAAAAGCCCTGCGGAGCATGTCCGTCGTGCGTTCGTTTTTCAGCCGGCACGAATTCGGATTACGAATTTTTCGGCGGTAAAGACGCAGTTTATAATGTTGATAATATACGCGCCTTTCGTTCGCGTTCTTTCGTAAAATCCGGAGATTCGGGTACAAAAGTGTTTCTTATAGCAGATGCAGACAAGCTGAACCCACAATCGCAAAACGCACTTTTAAAAGTGCTTGAAGAACCCTTAAACACACTATTTATACTTACGTGCGAAAACCCCTTCTCTCTTTTGCAAACGGTAAGGTCGCGGTGCACGCTGTTTACCGTTGAGCCGCTTCCCGAAGAAACCATAGTAACGGAGCTTTCAAAAGAAAACAAATACTCTCCCGCGGAAATAAAGCGCGTATCCGCGCTTTGCGGGGGAAGCCTGCAAAAAGCGCGCGACCTTCTTGAGCAGGGCGTTTCGCCTTATGAAGAATACGCGGTCTCGTTTATGAACTGTTTAGACGACGAGTTTTCGCTTTTTAAGCTGTCAAAAGATATATCCGCGCTCTCGCGGGAAGATTATATCGCTTTTTCTTCCCGCCTTACGGAACTTATAAACGACGCGCTTTCTTCATCACCCTCCCCGGGGAAACTTATAAAGATATATGATTATTTGGACAAGCAAAACAAACTTATGCCGCTTAATCCGTCGGTGACCTCGCTTTCAAGCGCGCTTACCGCGTTCTGCGGCGGACTTACGGAGGAATAACGTATATGCCCACAGTAATAGGTGTAAAGTTTAAAAAAGTCGGAAAGGTCTACTATTTCGACCCTAACGGTATATCGGCAAAGCAGGGCGATCCGGTGATAGTAGAAACTTCTCGCGGGCTTGAATGCGGCGAAGTCGCGACCGCCTCAAAGGAAATAGCCGAAGAAGCCGTTCCCGCCCCTCTTAAAAAGGTGGTACGGCGCGCGACCGAAGCGGATCTTAAGACATTATCCGAAAATGAGAAGTTTGAAAAAGAAGCTTTTAAGATCTGTGAAGAAAAAATAAAAAAGCACGAGCTTGAAATGAAGCTCGTCGCCGTTGAGTATACCTTCGATCACAGCAAGATCCTTTTCTATTTCAGCGCCGACGGAAGAATCGATGTCAGAGAGCTTGTTAAAGATCTGGCGTCGGTATTCAGGGTGAGGATCGAGCTAAGACAGATAGGCGTTCGCGACGAAGCCAAAATGATAGGCGGGCTCGGCGTGTGCGGCTGTCCCCTTTGCTGCGCTTCATTTTTGGAAAGCTTTCACCCGGTTTCCATTAATATGGCGAAAGACCAGGGACTATCATTAAATCCTACGAAAATATCGGGCGCGTGCGGCAGGCTTATGTGCTGTCTTAAATACGAAAACGAAGCGTATCAGGATATGGCAAAGCATTCGCCCCCCGTCGGGAGCATAGTGCAAACGCCGCAAGGCAAGGGGACCGTTATTGAAAACGCTCTGTTAAAAGGTCTTTCAAAGGTCAGGCTGGATAACTCGCCCGACGCGCCCGTCATATTCCCCTGCTCGGAATGCAAGATCCTTAAAATGCCTGTAAAAGTTCAGTCAAACGAAGAAGAAACGATAACCGAAGAAAACTGATTATAAAGAAGGAAGACAGTATGAAACAGGACATGATACTTATTCTTGACCTCGGCAGCGAAGAAAACTCACGTCTCGCAAGAGCTATACGCAAGCTCGGCGTATACAGTGAGATCCATTCCTTTGACATTTCAAAGGAAGAATATGCTTCCCTTTCAAACGTGAAAGGTATTATCTTAAACCACGGCAAAAACAACGTTGTAGACGGAAAAAAGATTGAAGCGTCTTCTTTTATAAACGGTCTCGGCGTTCCCGTCGTATCTTTAGAGTCGCTTCCCGAATGCGACGACAGGCTTTGCGAATCCCTTAAGCCGTTTATATTTGACAGATGCAAGGCGGAAGCCAACTGGAATATGAAAAACTTTGTTTCCGATCAGATAGAGCTTATCCGCCGTCAGGTAGGCGACAAAAAGGTTCTTCTGGCGCTCTCGGGCGGCGTTGACAGTTCGGTCGTCGCCGCGCTGCTTATAAAAGCGATAGGCCCGCAGCTTTACTGCGTGCACGTAAACCACGGTCTTATGAGAAAAGGCGAAAGCGAGCAGGTCATAGACGTATTCAAGCGTCAGCTCGGCGCAAATCTAACCTTTGTAGACGCGACCGACCGTTTCTTAGATAAGCTTGCAGGCGTAGCCGATCCCGAAAAGAAGCGCAAGATAATCGGCGCGGAGTTTATTCGCGTATTTGAGGAAGAAGCCGAAAAGCTCGGCAAAATGGATTTTCTTGCTCAGGGCACCATATATCCCGACATAGTCGAAAGCGGCACCAAAACGGCGAAAATAGTCAAGAGCCACCACAACGTAGGCGGTCTGCCCGAAGACCTGAAATTTGAGCTTGTAGAGCCGCTCAAATACTTATTTAAAGACGAAGTGCGCGCCTGCGGCGTTGAGCTCGGTCTTCCCGAAACCATGGTATACCGTCAGCCCTTCCCAGGTCCCGGTCTGGGCGTCCGCTGCCTTGGCGCAATTACCCGCGACCGCCTTGCAGCTTTAAGAGA
>JAFSVO010000019.1 GCA_017444965.1 Clostridia bacterium
GGGGGTAATGAACATATTGCGGACGAAATGCGCCTGCCACGCGACTTCCATAATGAAGCGGATAGCCATACGGGTGTCCTTGTTGGCGCTGCAGAAAGCGTCTACGACGTAAAGCTTTTTGTTTGAAAGCTGGGCCTTCGCAAGCTTTAAGACCTTGCCCCAGACCTCTTCGCTCATGGGATGGTTGTCGTTTTTATAGCCCTCTGAAGTCCACCAAACGGTGTTCTTCGAGTTTTCGTCCATAACGATATATTTGTCCTTGGGGCTGCGGCCGGTGTATATGCCGGTCATGACGTTTACCGCGCCAAGCTCGGTAAGCACGCCTTTGTCAAAGCCTTCAAGGGAGGGGTCAGTTTCGTCGCGGAAAAGCTCTTCATAGCCGGGGTTGTAGATTATCTCGCTCGTGCCGGAGATGCCGTATTTGCCGAGATCTAAGTCAGCCATACAAAAAACCTCTTTCCATTTTTTGTCTTTTTTGCGCTGTATTTCTAAAATTAGTATAGCACAGAAAAAAACCGGAGTCAACGAATACGGACATATTTCATATAAAATAGCAAAAAAAGCCCGTTTCGCCGAATGAAAACGCGGCGTATGGACAAATAAGGGAAAAAATGATACTATAAAAACGATACGTAAGCAAATTACGAAAGGAATTATTGATATGGCTTCATATTTGGCGCGGGTAAGCTTAAGCTATTCTTACGCGGAAAAAATAAAGGACGAGCTCGGCGGGCAGCTTCTGCGGCTCGGGGCAATTCTTAAAGAAAACCGCGGCGCGGAAACGGTCGTTTACAGATTTACCTACGGCGTATACAAGTTCGGCGCCGACTCGCCCGGGCAGGCGGAGGCGGCGGTATATGACGCGTGGCGTTTGGAATACCCCGACGCCGCAAACGAGATAAAGGTTTACGTCGCCGAAGATAACGGCGACGATAAAGCCGCGCTTATGAAGGCGGTCTTTTCAAACTTTTACGGCGCCGAAGAGTATATAGCGCTAACGGCCGGGCTTGCGCGTGAAATACCCGTTCTGCGCGAGCGCGGCGCGCTTCACGCGCTTCGTATGCAAAACTATCTTTTCGCCATAGACAACGGCTGCGGCGCGACGACCCTTACAAGCTCGTTTGCCAATTTCCTTATGCGTATGGAGGCGTTCGGAAAGGACAGCGCCCGCCGCACCCTTTTTTCCGAATATAAGGTCGGCAAAAAGACCGAGGGCGGAAGCAAAAGCCCCGACGATATCATTGAAAGCATAGACGAGCAGTCCGAAAAAGAAAACGACAGCGCGGCGATAGGGCTTGACATAAGCTGTTTTCTTGAAGACGCCGACGCGGGCGAGCTGCGCGCTTTTATAAAAAGACTTGAAGCCTATCAGGACAAATACGTCTTTATTTTCAGAGTGCCCTTTCTGGAAAAGCGCGCGCTCGACGGTATAGCGCGCACGCTTTCCGACCTGACGCTTCTGCGCGTCGTGCGGATACCGCCCCTTCACGACTGCGTGCTTTTAGAGTATCTTTGGGACGAGCTTCGCAGACTCGGCTATAACGCGCACGCGTCGATAATGGAGCCGTACCTCAAAAAGATAAGGGAGGAAAAAAGGGACGGCAGATTCTACGGCTACAAGACCGCCGAAAAGGTGTCGAACGAAATAGCCCTTTTAAAAGCCTCGCGTGACGCCGAGGCCGCCGCGCGCGGCGAAAGCGCAGAGAAAAATCTTATACAGGCGTCCGATATCGAAGGGCTCTGCGAAGAAGATGAGACGAAAAAGACGGGGTACGACGCACTTTCCGAGCTTATCGGCATGGAAGACATTGTAAAGCGCGTAAAAGAGATAGTCGCGCAGGTAAAGGTATCGGTCAAAAACGAACGGCTCGACCGTCCCTGCATACATATGCGCTTTATCGGCGCGCCGGGCACGGGCAAAACGACCGTCGCCCGCATACTCGGGCAGATATTCCGCGAAGAGGGAATATTGCGTAAGGGCGCCTTCCTTGAATATTCGGCGCGCTCGCTCTGCGCCGAATACGTCGGGCAGACGGCTGTCAGGACCGCCGCCGTCTGCAGAGAGGCGTACGGCTCGGTGCTGTTCATAGACGAGGCGTACGCGCTTTACGACAACGACGAAAGATCGAACGATTACGGCAGGGAAGCGCTGACTACCCTTATTTCCGAAATGGAGAACCACCGCGACGATATGCTCGTCATAATGGCGGGCTATACCGACGAAATGGAAACGCTTATGAAGGGCAACACGGGGCTTCGCAGCCGTATGCCTTACGCGATAACCTTTAGTAACTACACAAGAAAACAGCTTTTCGAGATATTCATGCTTATGGTGAAAAAGCATTTCGACTATACTGAAGACCTGTCAAAAGAGGCGTCCGACTACTTTGACGCTTTAAGCTACGCTTTCCTTTCTTCAAAAGATTTTGCGAACGCAAGATTTGTGCGCAATCTTTACGAGCGCACGTGGTCGAAAGCGGCGCTCAGGGCGTCTCTTGCAGGGGAAAAGGATATAAAGCTTACGGCTGAGGACTTTTTGCTTGCCGCTTCCGAAAAAGAGTTTTCCGAAAAGACAAAAAGCAAAAACCGCATAGGATTTTGAAAAAACATAAGGAGGCGCGCCGTGGAGCTTTTTATCAAGCCTTTTTCCGAGCTTACAAACGCCGAGCTTTACGAGATACTTAAAGCGCGGGCTGAGGTATTCGTCGTCGAGCAGAACTGCGTATACAACGACCTTGACGGCAAAGACGAAAAGGCGCTTCATATCTGGTACGCCGAAAAAGACGCCCTTTGCGCATATCTGCGCGTCTGTGAAAAGGCGGGCGAAGAAGGTGTCGCGCACGTAGGGCGCGTGCTGACGCTCAGGCGTAAAGAGGGCTTGGGCGCGGCGATACTCAAAGAGGGGATACGCGCGGCGTTTGAGCGCATGGGCGCAAAAGAAATATATATAGAGGCGCAGACCTACGCGCGCGGCTTTTACGCGCGAGAAGGGTTTGAAGAGTACGGCGAAGAGTTTTTAGAAGACGGCATACCGCATATAAGAATGCGGCTTAAAAGGAGTTAGGTATGTGGAGAGAGGTTTCAAGAGTCAAGCAAAGCTTATCCCGCGAAGAGTGCGTAAGCATTCTTAAAACCGAGCTTCGCGGCGTGCTTTCCGTCGTAGGCGACGGCGGATACCCTTACTGCACACCGATAAATCACTATTACCGCGAGCAGGACGGTAAAATATATTTTCACTGCGGCAAAAAGGGACACAGAAACGACGCCCTTGCGAACAGCGACAAGGTCTGCCTCTGCGTTTACGACAGGGGATATAAAAAAGACGGCGAATGGGCGCTTAATATAAAAAGCGTCGTCGTGTTCGGCAGGGCGCGTCCCGTTTCGCACGAAAAGGCTTTGGAGATATGCCGCGAGCTGTGCCGTAAGTTTACCGACGACGAAAAATACGTTGAGGAAGAAACGGAAAAATACGGCTCTCTTACCGAGGTATACGAGATAACGCCCGAGCATATAACGGGCAAAACAGTAAAAGAGGCATAGCGCAATTGTTAAAATTATTTTAAAATCTTATCCCGCGGCGTAATAACCGATTGACTTTTATCTTTAAAAGCCGTATAATTTCATAAGCAAAGGAGAATTGCTTTATGAAGAGATTGATAGCTCTGCTGCTCGTTATCGCGGCGGCGCTGGCGTTTTGTTCATGCGGAAAAGAGAATA
>JAFSVO010000241.1 GCA_017444965.1 Clostridia bacterium
CCAGCATCTTGTCGCCGTCAAACTTGGCGCCCGTGTTCTGCGCGTCGCCGACTGCGGTAAGAAGAATGTTGTCCGTCTTATCAAGCGGCGCGTCGGTAAGAGAGGAAAGGGCAATTACGGCGTAATCGGTGTCGGACTTTACGGACAGTCCGTTCAGCTTTATCTCGCCGTTCTTTTTGAGCTGACCGTAAACGCACTTGGTGCGCGCGGTGTCTATCGTGCCGTATCTCTTCTTCCAGCTTCTGTAAAGCTCGCCGTTGTCGGAACGTACTTCTTTCTTCGACACGTCGTACCAGTCTTCCCACTCGGGCACGGCGTCTTTTTTATCGTCGAAAGTGCATCTTACCTCGCAGTACTCCTGCGTCGAGAAAGCGCGTATGCCCTCGGGCGTGCGCTTTCCGGGCTTATTTAAGCCGCCGTCGTTCGTCGAGCCGGCTTTTCCTATATCGGTCAGCTTTTCGGGGTCGGGCTCAAGCTTTATAAGCTTTTTCGTCTTAGAGGGGGATACGTCCTGCCTGCGGCAGATAAGCGCCGCGTGGTAGAAAAGCCCGAACTTCGCGGGGTCGTTCCACGTGCTGAAAATGCCCTCGCGGTAGGTCGTGCCGCCTATGGCGGTAGAGGATATCTCTTTGCCCAAAAGCTTCATATCCGAAAGGCGGGTGCCGTAGGAATAGGTGTGTATCGCCCAGCCCGCCCAGCGCTGAAGCGAGCCTATCGCGGCGTAAAGAATGGGGCTTTCGCCTCTGTACTTGTTTGGCCAGGGCACGTCCCACTCGGAGCAGAAGAAGGGCTTTTTCTCAAGCGACATACGCGCCAGCACCGACGTTTCGGGGTTTTCTACGGCGTCAAGCGCGTCTTGCTTCGCGCGCTGTTCGTCCCAGTTCCAGTCGTAAAAATAGGTGTGCGAGTCGGTAAAATCGCATACCGTGTGCGCCTTGGTCGAGGCGTTGTTAAAGGTCCAGTTGGTGCCGGTAAGCGGGAACTTTACCTCGCACTCGGTCTTAAGGTATTTTATCATATCTTTAAAATACTTCTGCTGGACTTCGCTCTTGCAGGCGTGAAGCTCGCTCGTGTTGGCGTTTATATCGCACTTGTCGGGGTCTTCGCGATACTTTATGCCCTTCTTTTTGAGCCACTTTTTGAATATTTCGCGGAACTGCGTAACGTAGGGCTCGACGGTTATCGGGCGGTTGAACATATCCGCCTCGTTCACGACCTCGCCCATAACGAACACCGGGTCGTCCTTGTACTTAAGCCCCGTGAAGGGATTGAGATGATTATAGATAAGATACGCCATTTCCTTCTGAAGCTCTATCATGCGCGGGTCGAAAAGATAGTATGCGTAATGGTTGTCTATCTCGAACCTGTCGGCGTTTTTAACGCCGTCCGCGAGCTTCCAGCGGCGGTAGGTGAGGATATCTATATAAATGTAGATGCCCTCCTGCTTCAAGCAGTATATAAGATAGTCAAGGCGCTTCATACTCTCTTCGTCGAGCTCGCGGGTATTGTCAAGGCGCTTGCCCTTCGTGAGCCTGAACATATTCGGGGTGTCCCACTCGGCGTCAAGCTGATGCAGACGGACTATGTTGCAGCCTATTTTGGCAAGGCGCTTTGCCACCGTCTCGCTGTACTCAAACGAGGGGAAGTTGGCGCCGCCGTTAAAGTTGGTGCCCCAGAATCTTCCCGGGGTGCCGTCTTCAAAATAAAAGTCGCCGTTCTTTACCTTTAAAAACCCGTGCTTGCCCGCCGGCTTTTCATTTTCGTAAACGAAAGAAAGGTCTATGGGCACGTCGTCCGCGTAAAAAGGATATTCTATGTATTTCGCCATCTTTATGCCTCCGATGTCAAATAACTCTTATTCCGTTTATCGCGCAGAAGGACTTGACCTGCTCGGACACGTCGCCGTAGCAGATGAAATAATGCTGACCCAAGACCTTATCCGCGAAGTCTTCGACCGAGGGGAGAAGTATCTCGAGCGCGGGGAGCTGAGGCGCGGGCTGGGTCCAGCCGGCTTCTTCCCATCTCCTCGGGGCGACGCCCTCGCCGTTTACTATATGCATGACCATCTGACCGCGCACCATGCCGAGGCGGCACATCGTAAGCTTGCCCGGCTTTACCTTGGATACGTTCAAAAGCCCTTGCGAAAGCTCGCCGAAAGCGGCGGGGGTTATGGTCGTGTCGCCGTCGGTCATCTCGCGCGGGATATAGTCGGGAACGCCGGCAAGCACTCTGTCGGTCATGAATTCGTAAAACTCAAGGTAGCCCGCGCACTGGCCGGTAAGCGCTTTGAGTATAAGCTGAGTCGCGCCGCCGCAGCAGTCGTTTTCGGGCACAGTGCAAAGCCCGTCAAGGTCGGACAAAAGCATGAACACGGGCGCGGGCGGGAAGCCGCAGCAGCGCTTCATTCCGTCAACGTCCTTTAAGGTAACGCCCGAATAATTGCGCTCTTTCGCGATCTGACTTACCGCGAGATAGTAGTTCGCGGCGTCGGTCACAGCCTGCGGCGCCGGCTCTTTCGTAAAGTGCCAGTTCTTTTTGATGTAGTCTATAACGGGCGCGCGCTGCTCGTCGGTTATTTTTTCGACGCGCTGAGTCATTTCGAGCATTTCGAAGCAGTCGACCTCAACGCCCGTGATCCTCTTAAGCTGCGTTTCGTCGCAGAGGGTGCCGTAAAGGCGCATGTCGCGGTAGCCCATCGTGCCGAGCTTCGCCGAGCGCAGGGTCTTGGAAGCCGAGGCGGCGCGGCAGAAATCGGCGACCTTTTTCGAGTTGGACTTTTGGTCGATTATATCGTAAACGTATTTTACCGTGTAGCCGAGGTTCACGAGCGTTCCGCGAAGCGCCGTCGTGCCCGCCTGGTCTGCGGTCGTAACCAGCCTTCCGTCTTCATACCAGCCGGTAAGCCCCCAAAGGACGACGGGCAGGTGGCGGAAGTTTTCGGCGACGGAAACCACCGCGTGGGTCGGTATCCAGCCGGCTATGCACAAAACGAGAACGTCGAACTCGGCGCACTTAAGCTCGGCTATCGCGCGGGCGACGTCTTTGCCCTCGTAATCGTCGGTGACGTCTAAAGCGGACGCTGTGATATTCACGCCCTCCGCCTTAAGGTCTTCAAAAGCCTTGTTGCACTTTCTTACAATTATCTCCTGCGGGGTGTTGACTTCTCCGAAGCCTACGAATCCTACTCTGCATTCTGTTTTCATTTTTTATCTCCTTCTTTAAGCATATTCAAAAGTTGAAGAGAGCCTTCGACCAGCTGCTGTCCGCCCTCGTGCGAGACCTTGTTTCCGATAAGATCCGCCGAATAGCCCTTTGCCCAAACGGCCCTTTCGGTCGGAAGATAGCAAGAGCCCTGTTCGTCCGTCTGCGCGCAGAGCTGTATCAAAAAAGTCTGCTCAAACGGCGAGCGCGCCTGTATTCTGTGCTGATAGTCCATGTAAAGCTCGAAGCGGCAGGTGGTGAAGGCTATATTGCCGAGCCTTACCGCGTGTACCTCTTCGGTAAACACCTTAGCGTTCTTTTCGTATCTTTCAATAAGACCGTTGTATTTTTTTACCTGTGTTTTGCGCAGGCTTTCAAGGCGCGTGTATTCCTCGGGCGGAAGGGTGGGGTCGATTTTCTTTTCTCTGCAGACGGCGACCTTTTTAAGAGCGTCCTCGTAAACGTCCTTCGGCACGGCGCGCGCTTCCAGCGGCAGCGTCTTGTAAACGTGCTTTACGGGAAGGGAAGTGAACTTTTCCTTCTGCGCCCACGAAAGAATTTCGGCAAAGCCCTGCATTATGCGCTCGGCGATATCCTTCCTCGCCGCGCGCTCGCGGTTCTGCGCGTCGGGATATTTAAGACGGAAGCGTCTGTCCTGCGCCTCTCTGTAATGGAGTATGCGGGGCGAAAGGTCGCCCGCCGCGGCGCATTGGGTAAGAATAAATATGTCGCCGTACTGCTTTTTAACAAGCTCGCGGACGTCCGCCCAATAGTCGGCGGATATTTTGTATTCCATCTCTGAGTTCTGTGACGGGCAGGGTACGTTTATAATGGCGCCCGTAAGCTTATCGCTTAAGTCGTAGGTGAAAACGCAGTTTAAGAAATGGTCGGCGCCCGCTTCATAGTGGCTGAAATTTGCGTCGTTCGTTTCGCCGTACATAACGCCGTGCCCGTTTACCGTAAAGCCCTCCTGGTCAGGCGCGTCGGGGCGCGTGCTTACGTCGTCGAAATATATGACTCTTCTGGAATGCGCGACGACGGCGTAGCCGTAGCCGTAGGCTATCTTGCCGGGCTTGCGGGTCTCCCACGCTTCCGTAACGGCGTCGCATATCTGCTCTATCACGAACCGTCTGTGCGTTTCGGGCATACGGAGCTTTACACCGTTTAATTCGGTCGGCTCGTCGGGCAGGTTATGCAGCGCCGACGGCGCGGTGTGGGTATGCGTCGCGTTTATTATTATCTTTTTTTCGTCAAACGGGGCGTTTCTGCGGCGCAGCTCCTCGCGCACGGCGCCGCCAATGTTGGCGCGAAGAGAGGTAAGGTCGCAGGAAACGAAGATAACGAGATCGTCCCCGCCGTCTATGGCAAGCGCGGTGGCATAGCACGGCTCAGCGACGCCCTGCGATATGCGGATATGCCACTGCCCCGGAAGCTTTATCGGTTCATCGGTTGAAATGTCGCGCCTTGCCCAGCCTATTTTAAGTTCAGGCATATCTTCCTCCTCAATCGGCGATCTCGTTTAAGAGCTTGAGCGTTCCTTCAACAAGCTCCTGCCCGCCCTCGGGGGATACGGGGTTAGAGAACATTTCGGCGCCGTAGCCCTTGCCCTCGGTCGCGCGCTCGGTGGGCAGATAGAAATTCGCGGGCGACGACTCGTTCGCGCATATCTGTATGACGAAGGTCTGCGCGAAGGGTGAGCGCGCCTGTATCCTGTGCGCGTAGTCCGAATAAAGCTCGGGGTGATTGCTCGTAAACGCCACGTCGCCTATGCGCACGGCGTGAACGTCCATGGGATAGGTCGGGTCCTTCTTGTAGTCTTCATATCTTTCAAGAACTCTCTGGTTGCGGGCGATAAGCGTCGTTATCATCGTGTTGTGCTCGGTGCGCTCTATCTCCGTGCCGTCGGTCTTAATGGGCATCGCTTGGGCTTTTCTTACGCCCTCTTCGGCTATCGCCTTTTCCTCTTCGGTTATCTTTCTCCGCGCGATGTGCATCAGCTCGGAGATGTGCTTTAAGGGAAGCTTATCGAACTTTTCCTTCTGCGCCCAGGAAAGAGTTTCGGTAAAGGCGAACTCTATGCGCTCGGCTATATCTTTTCTCGCGCAGTGCTCGGTAAGCTCTTCTTCGGGATATTTCAGCCTGAAGCGTCTGTCCTGCGCCTCTTTGTAATGGAGTATGCGCGGGGAAAGGTCGCCCGCCGGGCCGCACTGGGGAAGAATGAATATGTCGCCGTATTTTTTATGGATGATATTCCGCACGTCCGCCCAGTAGTCCGCCGACATCTTGTATTCCATTTCCGAATTCTGCGCCGGGCAGGGGATATTTATTATCGCGCCCGTCAGCTTGTCGTTCATATCGTAGGTGTAAAGGAAGTTCGCAAAATGGTCGGCGCCCGCCTCGTAGTGGCTGAACTTGTCGTCGCGCGTGTTGCCGTACATCTTGCACCTGCCGTTTACCGTAAAGCCGCCCTCGTCGGGCGCGTCGGGACGCTTTGATATGTCGTCAAAGTACCATACTCTGCGCGAATGCGCGACGACGGCGAAGCCGTAGCCGTATGCTATCTTGCCGGGGGCGCGGGTGTCCCACGCGTCCTTTACGGCTTTTGCGACCTCTTTCGCCGCCCATCTGCGCCAGCGACGCGCCGAATA
>JAFSVO010000242.1 GCA_017444965.1 Clostridia bacterium
AGACTTAAAAAATAAAAATTTCGGCGCGCGCAAGCGCGCTTTATTTACAGATGCGCCGAAGGCGCATACCTTAATTATTCATTTTTAAATCTTCAGTCTTAAGTTTTCATTTTTATTTTTTACCCTCGAGGTACTCTTCAAGCGTAAGTCCCTTTTCGGTTATCTCGGCGGCAAGAGCGGGGCTTCCGACGTATCTTAAATGCCACGGCTCGTAAGCGTAGCCGGTTATCTCCTCTTTCCCCTCGGGGTACCTTAAAATGAAGCCGTAGGACGCGATGCGGGGATGGATGAGCGGCCTGAAATAATTATTGCCGTCTTTGTCGCGGTAGACGCGGGTCCCGTTTTTGTCGACGAATATATCGACGGCGAGCCCCGTATGGTGCTCTGAATACCCCGCGAGCGCGACGTAAAGGCGCGTATACTCTTCGCCTCTGTTCTCAAGGTCCCATTCCCATATACGCTGCTGCTTTTCTATAGAGCGGTAAGAGCTATCTATCTCTATCTTTACGCCCTCTTTCAAAAAGTCGGCTTTAAGCTTGTCTAACGCGCAGAGCGTTTCCTTTTCTACCAGAAACTCTTCGCCGTCGCAGTTGGAGGCGGGCACAAGCTCTACCTTATCGGTCCAGTTTTCGGGTATTCTGTTTTGCTTGTTGACCAGAACGAGATATAAGTCTCTGTCATTCTTTTCGGCTTTCATACTCTATCCTCCGCACTTTTTCGTTTCCGTTATTATGATACTACTTCCGCTTATTCTTTTCAAGGAGATAATTATTATAAATATATTTACTTTTAAAAAGTATTATGGTAGAATTTAGACTGATATAATGTTCTTATTATCAATTCATTCCGTACTCACGGGCGGGGCGCCCGGGTGCGAAAAAGGACGTGAAAAGATGAGCAAGCCCAAAAAGTTTATCAGAGGTTTAGAGGGGACGACGGTAGTCCGGTCGGTGCGCGACGGACTTATCAACATCATCCCGATACTTATAATCGGCGCTTTCGCGCTTATACTCAACACCTTCCCGGTCGAGGGGTATCAGAGCTTTATACAAAGCTTCCTCGGCGGGTTTTTCCCCAAGCTTTTCAACCTTGTTAACAAGGGCACGTTCGGCGTCCTTTCACTTTACATGACCTTTTCGATAAGCCGCTCTTACATGCAGATAAAGTCAGACCCCGAAGCTGCCAACTTCGGCGCGGCGCTTTCCTCCGTCCTTTCCTTCTTCATCCTCGCGGGGGTCGACCTTGCCGATTTCAGCGTGGACAGCATGGGTCCGAAATCGATGTTCCTCGCAATAATAACCGGCCTCGGCGCGTCGGCGCTTTATCTCTGCTTTGACAGGGCGTTCCGCAAGAAAAGGCGCAAGGTGTTCTCTTCCGGCGCGGACCGCGTTTTCAACCGTATGCTTACCGTCCTTCCCCCGATGGCGCTCGTCGCTCTTATTGCCGCGCTTATAAATCTTGCCGTTATACGCTTTTTCGGCGCGGACTCGTTCAGGATACTTCTGGCGCACGCCTTTGAAAAGCTCTTCTCTTACGGCGAGGTCGGGTTCTTAAAGGGCTTCTTCTTCGTCCTCTTCTCGTCCGTGCTCTGGTTCTTCGGCATACACGGAAGCGACACGCTCGAGGGCGTTATGGAAAAATACTTTACCCCGCTGCTCGCGCAGAATCAGGCGGCGGTCACCGCCGGCGCGGCGCCTGCGGGCATTCTTACGAAACAGTTCTTCGACTGCTTCGTGCTTATGGGCGGGTGCGGCTCGACGATATGTCTGCTTATTGCCATCCTTCTCTTTTCGCGCAACCGCTCAAAGCGCGGCTTGGGCCTTACGGCTGCCTTCCCGATGATATTCAACATAAACGAGCTTATGGTGTTCGGGCTTCCCATCATATTCAACCCTATAATGCTCTTCCCCTTCCTCGCGGTGCCGCTCGTCTGCTATTCTTCGGCGTATCTCGCGACGGCGGCGGGGCTTGTGCCCGTCATCACGAACAGCGTTGAATGGACGACCCCCGTTATTTTAGGCGGCCTCAGAGCCACCGGCTCGGTCGCTGGCGCGCTTATGCAGGTATTCAATATTATAGTCGGCGTTCTTATCTATATGCCCTTCGTCCGCCTGCTCGACCGCAGAAGCGAGGAGGAAGCCCGCCGCACCTACGACTCTTTCATCGATTATTACAAAAAGAACGAGTCGGCTTTAAATTCCGAGAGGCTTATCGACCTGCCCGGTCTGAACGGCGAGCTTGCGCGAGAGCTTTGCTCGGAGATACGCCACTCGGCGGATCTGGGCGACGTTGCCCTCGCCTATCAGCCGCAGTACGGCTATGACGGCGCGTGCATAGGCGCCGAGGCTCTTTTGAGATACAAGCACCCCGCGGTGGGCGTTCTTTATCCGCCGCTTGTCATTAAGCTCGCCGACGAGGGCGGGTTCCTGCAGCAGTTTGAGGAAGCGATAATCAAAAAGGCGCTTTCCGACCGTGAAAAGGTGCTTGCCCGCTTCGGTGAGAACGTGAAGCTGTCCGTAAACGTGAACGGAAAGACGGTCGTGACCGAGCGGTTCTTAAGCTTCTGCCGCGACCTTGACAAGAAGGTCGGAATCAAAGGAAAGAACCTTTGCATAGAGGTCACCGAGCGCGCGACGCTCAGCCTTGACAGCGAAACGCGCAAGACGTTTGACGAGCTGCGCGAAATGGGATTCCTGCTCGCGATAGACGACTTCTCGATGGGACAGACCTCGATAAACTATCTTAAGGAAAAGACCTTTGATATCATAAAGCTCGACGGATCGCTCGTTTCCGGGCTTGAAACGCATCAGAACTGCCGCGAGATAGTCTCTTCGATAGTGACCCTTTCGTCGACCCTCGGGCTTACCGTCATAGCCGAGTACGTGCAGACCGATAAAGAGCGCGAAATGCTCCACAATATCGGGTGCGACTGCTACCAGGGCTATCTGTATTCCCCCGCCGTATTTATCGACTGATCAAAGGCAATATTAAAGCGCGTCTGCCGGAAAGCAGACGCGCTTTTTTATATTCTTTCAAAGCGTTTCGGGGTAGACCTTTTCGCGGGCGAGGTAAAAGCGATAGGCGTCGTTTAAAAGCGCGTACTTATGCTCGCTGTCGGTCGCGAGCCACGGCGCCGTCAAGAAGCCGTAAAGGCGGTCGTCTTGTACCTTGTTTTTGCAGTGGTACATGGTCTGAAAAGCGTTTCTGCGGCTTGCGTAGCTCGAGCAGGTCGGGACCTGATCGAAGCCCAAGTCGGACAGTTTTTCGTACGCTTCCTGGCATACGGCGTTTAAGGTATTTCTGTTTGAAAGGTAGCCCGAGTCGGAAAGCTCGAGCCCTTCGGGCACGGGCGGGTATTCGCGGAAGGTGTTGTAATACCAGTTCGACTGCAAGACCTCTTTAGGCATTTTTTCGATAAACTCCTTTTTGTGGCGCCAGAAATAATCCGACCACATCCAGGGGCGCACGCCGTTTTTTTCGACCTCGTTAAAATAGAAATACAGGTCGTGCCACCAAAGCCCGGGGCCGCGGATAAGCACCTTTTCATTATATTTTACCTGGCAGTCGTAATCCTCTTCGTCAAGCCCCAAATGGAAAAAACGGGGCTTTCCGAAAAGCTCGCAGACCTCTGCGATCACGTCAGACACCGCCTTGTAATAAGGCTCGCTGCCGACCATGCGGTTATAGCCGCGAAACCACGTATGGTGGCAGGCGGAAAAATTGAGCTTTGGTATGGGATCAAGCCCTTTTGCCCGCGCTTTATCGAGCATATCGACTACGAACTCTTTTGAAAAGGCGTTCGGCGCGGCGATCTCGGGGTGAGAGTCGAGCTTTACCTGATCGCCCACGTCGACAAGCAGAGTATTGAACTTATGCTCGGAGAGAAAGTCGAGCGTTTCGTCCCATATTTTAAGGTCTATGCGGTTTTCATCCCTGTAATCCTTTTCAAGATAAAGCCCGCGCGGCGGGGCTGAAGCGTCGTCTGCGAAATGATCGCTGAGCATGATGAAAAATCCCCATATTTTTTCGCGGCTCATAGCTTTGCTCCTTCCGTTCCTTTATTATGCTTTAATTATATTTCAGCGCGGGCTTTTCTGTCAAGAAAAAGGGCGCGGCGCGCCGAATAATTGCAAATTTACTGTTGCTTTATTAAAAATGCCGTGATATAATACAATTGGTATGGTATAAAATGGTTATGATGTGTTTTTATGCGCATTGTATACCAATATGCGTATACCGTTTGTTGCTTTCGCTTCATCATAAAGGAAAGGACTGGTCCGATTGGCAACTCTCGCGCCCAAAAGCATAAGGGACAGAAACGCGGCGTTCAACAACCGTCTGGACAAGCGCCTTTTCTTCGTTATTGCGATAACCGCGTGCATCACTAACCTTATAGGCCTCATATCGTCCCTTATCGCGCAGGCGGGCTTACTTATTTCGGGCATTACCGCCGTGTTTGAGGTACTGTATATTACCGCGACGCTGTTAGGGCTTTCGGACAAGCTGCGTACGACGGGCTCGTTTATAATACATATTTTAAGCGGCTTTCTGCAGTGCCCCTTGCTCGTTTATCTTTACGGCGCTTCGCGTACGCTGTTCCTTATCATGTTCCTGCTCGGCGTTATTTACACCCTGCCCAAAAAGGTGCATTTCTCCTTCTTTTTCATAAGTCTTCTCGAATATATCGCCTGCATGTTCCTTCACTTTTTCAAGCCCTACTTCCCCGCGGGCGCTGACGCGCACTTCGGTTTCTACGTCTCCGGTATTTACACGGGCATTATGGTCATCGTCGCCGTGTATATTGAAATGAGCGTCGCGCGGCATCACAGAATGCTGCAGAACGAACGGCTGGTCGCCCTTTCCGAGGATATGGAGGAAATGGCGGTGCACGACGAGCTGACGCAGGTATACAACCGCGTTACCATGTTCACCGAGATACGCCGTCTTTTGGACTCGAACAGCGTGTTCTCGCTCGTTATCATAGACATAGACGATTTCAAAAAGGTCAACGACTCTTTCGGCCACTCCTACGGCGACGAGGTATTGAAGGTCTGCGCGAAGGGGCTTAAAAACAATTTCGGCAACTTCGGAAAGGTCTTCCGCTTCGGCGGCGAAGAGTTCCTTATAACCTGCGTCGGGCTCTCGAACGAAGAGATAGTCGAGGCGCTTTCCCGCGCGAACAACTTCCTTTACGACTACGGCTTGAGCACGAAGCACTTGGATCTTCACTTCTCGGGCGGCGTCGCCGGATCGTTTGAGGGCAGGACGATAGACAGCCTTATCGACCTTGCCGACGAACGCCTTTACGTCGCGAAGGGCACGCCGGGAAAGAATCTGATAGTGACCAAAACGCCCAGAATGGAAGCGTGAAAATACAAGATCGCGCGTCCGCGGGCAAACGCCCGCAGACGCTTTTTAATATGCGCGATTCTAAAATGTGGAATGCGGAATTGCGCCCCTGCAGGGCGGTCGAGATACGCTTTGCTTGCGCTTCGCGCGGTCGAGATACGCTTCGCGTTCGATATACGGCGCTATTGCGCCGTTCGATATAAGCGTGCGATATAAAAACTATATCGCACGCTTTCGATATGTTTTGCGTTAAAACGCAAAACGAGAACAAAGGACGGGGGGATGACAACCCCTCCGTCGTCGCTTCCGAAAAGCGACGACACCTCCCCTTACACAGTGGAGGCACAGAAGGCGCGCGCAAAGCGCGCCTATTAATTAAATGTGCGGAGCGCATACCTAAATTGTGAGTGAAACTCACACATCGTTGAAAGCGAAGCTTTCACATCGTTTGCCATAAGGCAACATCGTTTTTCACAAAGTGAAAACATCGTTAAAAAAAGAGCCGCTCGGCTCTTTTTTTGATCTTTACTCTTTCTTTTCGGTTTCGGCTTTGAGTTTTTCGGCTTCTTCTTTTAACCGTTTGGCTTCGGCGAGGGCTTCTTCCGCTTCGCGGCGGGCTTTTTCCGCCTCGGTCCCGGGCGGCAGCGCCTCTT
This sequence comes from Clostridia bacterium, assembly GCA_017444965.1. Lineage (GTDB taxonomy): Bacteria > Bacillota > Clostridia > Oscillospirales > Butyricicoccaceae > RGIG3513. The sequence continues at coordinate 6,003 of JAFSVO010000242.1, forward strand.
CCGCGTCTTCCTCTTTTATCATCTCTTTTGAGATGCGCACCGTTTTGACTACGTTCACGACGAGCAGAACGACGAGCGGCAGAATGATAACGGGAATGAAGATCACGGGGTTCGCGGCAAGGGTGACGATAAATCCTATCGCGCGGGACTTGAATATCACCTTGCCGATAAGATTCCGCGACAGGGTGAGATAATCGTCCTTCACCACGTTGGCGTCGCCCTGAGTTACGAAAGCAAGCTCGCCGCTTTCCTCGGTTATCTCAATTACCCTGTGGGTGTTGATCGCGCCATTTAAAGAAGGGTCTGTCGAATAAAAGGTTATCACGTCGCCGACCTTTACGGCTTCGGGGTCGACCTTTTTGACCATTATCATACTGTTGACGGGGATAGTCGGCTCCATACTGCCCGAAAGGACGCGGAATATCGAAAACCCCATGATCGATGGCGCCTGACCCGGCTTTGTAAACAGGACGGTGACGAGCATTATGACCGCGAGCACTATTATCGCGACCGATATGACGTTTAAAAGTACGTTTAACGCTTTTTTTAAACCGCTCATTCTTCTTCGTCGCTCTCTTTATTCTTTTTTCTGCCGAGCCCGAAAAGACCCGTGCGCGCCGCTTTTTTAAGCGCCTTGTCTCTTTCGGCTTCGGCTTTTTTCTTTGCCGCCTCGGCTGCCTCGGCTTCTTTCCTGGCGTTTGCCGCCGCGCTCTCTGCCGCGGCTTTCGCCTCTTCCGCCTTTTGCTCCGCCGCGCGCGCCGCTTTTTCGGCGTCTTCCGCGCTTTGGGCGCGGGCGTTCGCGGCGTCCGCCTGCGCTTTCGCGTTTTGCGCGGCGTCTATCGCGTCGGCTTTCGCTCTGTCAGCCGCCGCTTTTTCGGCTTCGGCTTTATTCTTTAAGTCTTCGGCGGCTTTAAGCTGCCGCGCAGCTTCCGTCTTTTCTTCTTCGGCTTTTATCTTTGCGCCTAACGCTTCTTTTGCGGACTCTTCCGCCTTTTTCGCCTCTTCCTCCATGCGGGAAGCGTGCTTTTCGGCGTTCTCTTTCGCTTTTTGCGCGTTGTCGCGGGCGGTCTCGGCTTCGCGTTTATCGCGTTCCGCGGCTTTTGCCGCCTCGTCGGACGCTCTACGCGCGGCTTCCGCCTCGCGCGCCGCGGTCTCTGCCGCCTTTTGCGCGTCCGCGGCTTTGCGGGCGGCGGCTTCGGCGTAGGTCACGGCTAAGGTCTTTTCGCGGTTTTCTTCCTCCGCTTTGGCTTTAGCATCAAGAGCCGTCTTGATCTCTTGGAGCGCGGCGTTCTTTTCGGCGTTAGCCTTTTCTATATCCGCCGCGGCGTTCTTTATCGCGACCTCGGCGTCTATCCTCGCGTTCTCGGCGGCGTTTTCCGCGGCTTCCTTCGCGTCGCAAGCTTCGGCTTTCGCCGCTTCGGCTTCCGCCGCCTTACTGTTTGCCGCCTCAAGCTCGGAAAGCTTCGCTTCAAGCTGCGCTTTGAGCTCTTCTATCTCTTTTGAAAGGGTCTCTTTCGTCTCCGACAGATCCTTTTCGAGGTCGGCTATGGCGCCGCTTTTGGCGGCTAACTGCTCGTTTAAGAACTCGTTTTCGTTTTTGGCTATCTCTAAACCATCTTCGGCGTCGGCGGCGTTCTGCGCAAGCT
>JAFSVO010000243.1 GCA_017444965.1 Clostridia bacterium
GCTTCTGCCAGGCGGGGTACACTTACAGACCTATCCGCGCAAAATCCCCGGAAACTCTTATAGAACAGGCGAAAAAGCTTATAGATACAACGGGGTGGGACGAGCTGTCGCTGACTTCTTTAAGCTCAAGCGATTATCCCTATTTAAACGACTTATGCGCGCCGCTTGTCGCCGATTTTGAGCCGCGGCATATAAATCTTGCGCTTCCGTCGCTGAGGGCGGACAGCTTTGATATTGACCTTATGGAAAACGTGCAGAAGGTCAGAAAAAGCGGCCTTACTTTCGCGCCCGAAGCCGGCACTCAGCGCCTGCGCGACGTTATCAACAAAAATCTTCGCGAAGAAGACCTTTTAAACGCGTGTAAAGTGGCTTTTGAAGCAGGTTACAACGGAGTTAAGCTTTATTTTATGCTCGGGCTTCCGACAGAAACAGACGAAGACCTTTTGGGGATATCCAAAATTGTAAAAGACGTTATTTATACGTTCAGGCAGTACGGCAAAAACAAGTCGCGCGGCGTAAGGATAAACGTCGGCGTTTCTACCTTCATCCCTAAGGCGCAGACTCCTTTTCAGTGGTGCGGACAGTGCGTAAAAGACGAGGTTTTGAGAAAACAGCGTCTTTTAATGGACAGTCTTAAGATAAAAAACGTCACTTACAGTCTTCACGATTATGAGGCGAGCTTTATTGAAGCCGTGCTTGCAAGAGGGGACAGGCGTCTGTCTTCAGTATTGGAAGAGGTTTGGAAGCTCGGCTCAAGGCTTGACGGTTGGAATGAATGTTTTTCACTTGACAACTGGCTCGCCGCTTTTGAAAAATGCGGGATAGACCCGGCTTTTTACGCTAACAGAGAACTCGGAAAAGATGAGATAATGCCGTGGGATCATATTTTTTCGGGCGTTACCAAAAAGTTTTTGAGATCCGAATACGAAAACGGCATGAAAGGCGTCGCCACGCCCGATTGCAAAGCCGGATGCCGCGGATGCGGAGCGCTCTCGCTTACGGGGGGAAAGTGCGATGTTTAAAATGAGGATAGCTTTTGAGAAAAAAGGCGAAACGTCTTATATATCGCATCTTGACCTTATGAAGACTTTTCAGCGAAGCTTTTGCCGGGCGCGTCTGCCTGTAAAGTATTCCGAAGGCTTTAATCCGCATATCTGTATGTCGATCTTATCTCCTTTGCCGACGGGGTTCAGAAGCGAATACGAGCTTTGCGACGTAGAACTTACGACCGACGGTATGCCCGATAACGCAGCGGAGATACTGCAGGAAGCCTTGCCTTCCGGTATCGTGATAAAAGACGTATACGAGCCGGCGTCTAAAGCCGCAGATATGGCGGCGTCGGTTTACGAGCTTATTACGGAAGGCGGCGACGCGGAGAAGATTGCGAATGCTTTTCTCGATCCTCTTATGACCGTAAAAAAGTCTAAAAGAGGGGAAAGGACCGTAGACGTGCGGGATTACGTTATCGCTGTCTCATTTGAAGCAAGAGGCGACCATACGGCATGCTTTTGCACGCTTAAGATGGGAGAAGACCAGATAAACCCGTCCCATATCGTTAAAGCTTTAAGAGAAAGAGGACTTATTCCCGAAGACGGCGCTTTCGTTTGCACGAGGACGGCGATCCTTGATAAAAATAATGAATTATTCAAATAAATAACAAAAAATGAAAAATATATCTTGCAAAACAAAAAAATATATGATATGATAATCAAGCTGTAAAATAGGGGGCGGTCCTCTGCCGGCATGACCGAGTAAGAACGCCTGACACGAAAGGAAGATTTTATGGATCTCATCAAAAAACTCACGGACGGTCAGTTAAAAGAAAACGCCGTTAATTTCAAGATCGGCGACACCGTCAAAGTTCACGCAAAGATCAAAGAAGGAAACAGAGAACGTATTCAGGTGTTTGA
>JAFSVO010000244.1 GCA_017444965.1 Clostridia bacterium
AAATGAAACACGGGACGGAGCGTTTTGCTCCGTCCCGGCGTTTATATGCGGTACGTTTACTCATCTTTTTTCTTGTTTTTGATAACTATCCCGAGCCCGCGCGCTTCGGAAACAAGCTCGGTGCGCGTTTTAAAGCCGGTCTTTTCCATAAGGTGCTGGATATGGCTTTTTACCGTGGCGACCGAAATGAAAAGTCGTTCGGCTATCTCTGCGTTCGTATCGCCGGTGGTAAGCTCTTTTAAAATATCCAGCTCGCGCTCGGTAAACTCGTGGTTTACGGCGTTGCCTATGCGTATAAGGGGAGTGTCGTCGGGGTAGATATGCTCGCCCGCCATGGTGCGCTCCATTACGTCGAGTATGCTGTCCTTATGGCCGTCCTTGTACCAGAAGGAATCGACGCCTATGCTCCTTGCCCGCGCAAGCCACGAATACTCGGGCAGGGAAGTTACGATTATTATCTTTATTTCCGGGAACTGCCGCTTTATCGCTTCCGCCGCGTCCAATCCGCTGTGGTCAAGCTCGGTCATAACGTCCATAAGGATAAGATCGACTTTGTTGCTTTGGCAAACCGCAAGCGCCGCCGCCGCGTTAGAGATAGAAAGAAGGTGTTCAAAATGCTCGCAGGATTTTATGTAGATCTCAAAAAAATCCCGCGGTATATCCTGATCTTCAACTATCAAGACCTTGTACGCCATTATTGCACCTCCGAACTTTAAGCGTTTTTCGGAAAACGCAGAGTGAGAATAAACTCTTTATCGGTATCTGCCGAAAGGGCGGCGCCTTGCTTGCCCGCGAGGACCGAAAGGTTTAAAAGCCCGCCCGTAAACTTAAAAGTCCACGGCGGAAGAGCGCCGTCGTTTGAGAATCGGCAGAAAAGGCAGTTTTCGGTTTCCTCAAAAGAAACGGTCAGCGTTTTCGCGCTCGCGTGCTTTACGGCGTTTATGACCGCCTCTTTCGCGGCTGAAAAGAACAGATCGCGCTGCTTTTCTGAAAGAGACGCGGGCAAAGCGCCCTGCCAGATAAGCCGTATTTTCAGCGCTTCGGCAAGCTGTTCAAGGCTTGACGACGCTTTTTCGTCTGCGGTCTCTTCCGCTTCCATGCAAAGCAGAAGGGCGTTTTTCTCCCACAGTGAGAATATATTGTCGAGCGCCGCCGCGTCTTCGCAGTTCGCCGCCGTGCTTTTAAGTATCAGGTTGTTCATTTCGTCGTGAATGTTTACTTTTGCCTGAAGTATCTCTTGTCTGCGAACGGCGTCGTCTATACTTAAATAGTAATCCCGAAGCTCCTGATTAAGCTTTGCAAGGTCGGCTTTGTCTTTTATAAGCGCCTGAGTTTTTTCATACTCCGTCGTAACGTCCGCCGCCGTCATCTCATGCAGTTTTTCGCCGCCCGAAAGGATATCGCGGCAGGAAAAACGCCACATTTTGCCCGATACGGGAATTATCCCGTCCTTTACCGCGGCGTGAAAGCTTTCGCCGTTTAAAAGGGGAGAGCTTGTTACCGACAGACACAGTCCGTTCATGCAGACGTTTGAAAAAAGGACTCTTCCGTTATCGCGCCAACAGCATACGCCGCAGGGGATCCTGTCTAAAAACGTCTTTATTGCGCCGAGGGTTATATGGCGATTTTCATAGCGTACGATAAGCCCGAGCAGGAACGCCGCGCCGACGGTAAAAAACACAAGCGCGGCAAACCACCATATCCACGGCAGTACGCAGAGACGCCGGGTCAAAGCCGCGGCATTTTCGCCGTTTCCGAAAAGGGAAAAATCAAATATGACCTGCCACGCAAAATAAACGGGCGCAAAAAGGAGCAGGGCAAAGAAGGCGAAAAGAAAGCGCTTTTTGACCGCGGCATGAAGAATATCCGTTATGCAGGCAAGACACAGAAGAAGCGCCCAAAGCGAGAAAAGCGCCCGCGCAAGAGCGGAAAGAGAAGTGAAAGCGGTCATACGGCGTCACTCGCTTTCGGCAGGGTGAAGAAAACGTAAGTTACGTCGTCCTCACGCGTTGTTTCGCATTTTACTTTATGCGTCAAAAGCCGCTTTGCCGTGTCTTCCGAAAGCGGTTTTATAAGGCCTTCAAAAGTCATTTTCAAAAGGGCGTTTTCATTTACGGAAAGGTTTACGAATACGCCTTTAAGGCAGGTCAAATTCGCTTCAAGAAGCGTTTCAAAAGCTTCAAACGCCGCAAGCGCCGCGTCTGTTGAAACCGTGCCGTCAGAGCTTTGTATAAACTCGCCCGGGATGCCGCAGAAGTTAAGATGGCGCAGTACCTCGGAAATTGAAAGCCCGAGCTCGCCCGCGTCAATGGCGCCGCGCTCGCGGGAAAGAAGCATAAGGTTGGCGTATCGCTTTATATAAGCGCCGAGCAGTATGATGCGTCGGCGCAAGTCGTCTTTGAGCGCGGCGTCCGGTGAGAGCCGCGCCCTTTTCGCAAGGTCGGATATCTGCTGCGACTGCTTTTGCGTGTGCCGCGCTATCTCGTCATAAACGAGAGTGCGCTGTTCGGTTTTCGTCTGTTTTTCTTTAAGCTCGCTTTTAAGGCGCGTAAGCTCGGCTTCCTGCGAAAGCTCTTCCTTTGCGTCCGTAAGCTCCTCGTTCAGCCTGTCAAGCCCGGTCATATCGTCCTGCCAGAAGCCGAAGCCGCCGGGGATACTCATTTTATGCAAAACCGTGTGTTCGGCAATACGCGCCCCGTCCTGCGCGGCAAACTGCTCGGCTGTCAAAGGCGCCGCGCCGGATGAAACGTAGACGGGCGTTCCGCGTTCATCGGTTATCTGCGCCGAAAGAGAAAACTTCCGAAACAGCTTTCCGTAATCGGTGTTCGTAGGGATAAGTCCGAGCCCTATACAGCATTCCAGAACCGCCGCCACCGTAAAGATAAGCGCCTCGGGAAACTCGATTATATACGAGCCGTGAAGCCTCGGCATTTTCCCGGTAAGAAGAAGCAGGTTTAATAAAACGCCGGTCAAAAAGGGTATAAGGATGAGCCACGCGTTCTTTTTTGCGCCGACTACGCGGCATTTTATTATAAGTATTGTTATAGCCGTAACGTAAAGGGCGTATTGCCAAACGATAACGGCGTAAAACAGCTTGCCGTATGAATAATCGCCGTTCCAGTCGGCAAATCCGGGTTTAAAGCCGAAAACGAGCTGATGCAGATCGTTTGTAAGCACGATAACTATAAGAACGACGGTCAGCGCAAGCGTTAAATACCGTATCGCGGAAACCCGCGCGGCGTTTTTGGGGGCGATAAGAAGAGAAATATAAAACAGAAACAGAGGGAGCAAAAGGATAGGTACGTAGTAAAGATACCACGTGTGCCTCGCAAGCGCGCCTACCTCGGAAAAAGCGCTGTATTTTACGCCGCGAAGCAGTATCATCAGAAGCGCCGTCCACGCAATAGCCTTTATCATTACCGAAAGAGCGCCCGTCGGCAAAACGCGGTAAGAGCAGTATAAAACAAGGCATACGGAAAGCGTCAGCAGATAAGCCGTGGAAACGTTCCGGGTGGGGAAAACGTCCGGTATCACGCTTCCGCAGGGGATAATGCTTACTGCCAGCAAAACGTAATAAACAGCCACCCGCTTAAGAGTCGATTTTAATTCGTTCATTCAAACGTCCTTTTATTGATATAAAGTATCTTCACGCATAAATACTTTATCAAAAACTCGGTGATTTGTAAAGCGACGCGCCAAACTTCTTGATTAAATGGTCTTTATATTGTAAAATATCCTCGGGTGGATAAAGTGAAGATAAAAAGACTTTTAAACGGAATAGAAATATCGGGCGTCTCGTTTAACGTCAAAAACACCGTGGAGT
>JAFSVO010000245.1 GCA_017444965.1 Clostridia bacterium
GAATTTTTGACCTCCTTTTGCGTATTCTTTTTGTGCAGTTGGTAGCCGCACTTCTATTCTACGCAAAAGGAGTTTTTTCGTCTACCTTATCGCTTAAGCTCTTTTGAACCACGCGTCTAACGCGTGGTTTTCTGTATATAAAAAAACGGCTGTTCCGGTTTCCCGGGACAGCCGTTTAGTCTTATTTATTTAATCTCTTCCTGTTTTGCGCGCCTTTTTGTTCATATACATACGCTCGTCGGCTATCTTAAGATACTCTTCAAAATCAAGCTCGGAATCGGCAAGAACGTAACCTGCCGAGAAACGCACGGGCATACGGTCGCCCTCTATCAGTATGTACGATTCGTCCTGCATAGCCATAAAGGCGTCTATATCCGACCTGCGCTCTTTTTCGTCCTCATATCCGTAGAGAAGAACGGCAAATTCGTCGCCGCCTATTCTCGCTGACATATTCTCACGCTTGCCGAACGCGCTTATCTGATGCGCAATCTCGTTGATGTAAAGGTCGCCCTTGTCGTGACCGTACTTGTCGTTGACCGATTTAAGACCGTCGGCGTCTACCATCAGAAGCACGGCTTTTTTGATCTTTTCGCTGTCCGCCGTAAGCTCGCTTACTTTATTTGCCATACCGCGTCTGTTAAGTATTCCGGTGAGCATATCGGCGTCGCGCTCGGTCTCTATAAGGCGGCGGGTCTTGACGTCGCGCGTTACGTCTATCGCGACGCCGAAGACGTCGTTATCCTGCACTATTTCGTCAAGCCTTATATATTTTTCCTCGCCGGAAAGCGCGAAAACGTCGTCTTCGCCCTCAACGGGATTCTTGCGCAGGTCGTCTATAAAATCTTCAAACAGTTTGCGGTCGGAGAATATCTCCGCTGTCTTTTCGGCGTTAAAGGAGAAAATACCGGGGATGTATTCGGTGTAGCGCACCTTTTTGACCTTGAGGTTATACATATAAACGCCGATGCGCATATTCGTCTTATTGAGCGCGTAGGATATCGTTTCGGTCGTGCGGACAAGACTGCGTACCATCTCGTTAATATACGAGCTCAGCTCATAAAACTCAAAGTTGCCGCCGACCCTTACGTTTTTGGAAAGGTCGCCCGCCGATATATCGGCAAGCACGACGTTAAGCTCCTGCAGCTTGGTTATGATATATTTGTCAATATACCATGTAACGGCTACGGCAAGGATGACCGAGATAAGAATTACGCCCGCGCCGAGTATTATCACGTCTCTCAACAGACCGTCAAACATTACGCTGTTCGGGATCACGTAAGCCATCAGCACCCCGTCAACTTTTCTGACGACGCAGTAGGACGGGACGCCGTTGACCTTAGCGGACAGCTCGAAGCCGGTCTCGAAATTAGACGAACTTGTGCGGATGCCTATCTTGTTTATGCTCTTTCCGACGTCCTCCGCGCGGGTGGACGCCTCTATAACGAGCGTGTCGGGATTTAAGGAGTAAAGCTCGGCGTCATTTCCCGCGGCAAGCATTTTAAAAATGAAAGCGACGTCGTTTTCCTGCCCGCTGCCGTTCGCCATACCGTATGAAAGAACGCTTTGAACCTGCTCCATAAGAGAGACGGCGTTGACCGTGGTCTGACGCTTTTCCCTGATTATCTGAAAAGCAACGGTCGCGGATATCATTACGATAGTCATGATCGTCATGATAATGACCATATAACGGACTATTCCGCTTTTAATATTACGCATACCGCCGCCTCCTTTTCCTCATACTTATACAAATTTAATTATATTATCGCTTCAGGAAAAATACAACTGTTTTTTTAATAATTATTCAACATTATTCAACAAACTTAACAATTGAATATTTTTACTTGTATTAAAATACGCGACGGGACAAAAATAAAACCGTACGGAGGTGTTTTTTATGCGAAGAAAAACGACCGCAGGCGCCGTCGCCGTAATATTGCTTTTGACCGCTCTTTTCGGGTGCGGCGCGAGAAACGATACGGCTATGGATCTGTCTGCAAACGATATAATAAACGTTTTGGGCGACGATTACGACACGATGAAAAGGTCGATAGGAAACGATATTTCGGACAACGACGCAAAACGCGCGAAAAGCTACAGATACACGCGGAGCATAATGGGCGCGGATACCGATTTTTCACTTACCATGGACGACAACGACAAGGTGGAAAAAATAATCGTTTATACCGATGAAAAAGGGCTTAAGACCTGGAAGGACGAGCTGGGGCTTAAATACGGCGTGCCCGCGGCTGACACCTGGCGTGACGGCGATACCAAAGTGCGCGTATCGGACGTCGGCGACACCAAAATGATCTTTATCGAAAAGAACGTATAAGAAAAACAGCTTCGTGCGTTTACGCGCGCGAAGCTGTTGTCTTTTAATATACTCAGTTAAGGACTATGTCCTCAAGCGCTCTTTTGGGAACGTAGTGGACGTCGTTTTCGTCTCTGTAATAATCGAACTTTTCGCCCTCTTTAAGCGGCACTATCTTTATGGTTTCGTCGCCCTTGCCGAGAGCTAAAATAAGCTCGGGATGCAGGTTTTCGGGAAGATCTAACGCCGCCGAGACCTTTTCGGCGCTGAAGTTGCCTATCATACAGCCCGAAAGCCCCATTTCGGTCGCGCCGAGCATTATCGACTGTGAAACTATCCCGACGTCTCTTTTGAAAGCGACGGGGTCGCCGAAGGTCTTATCTATAAGCACTACGATAAACGCCGTCGGCCTGTGCCCCTCGCGCGGGAGCTTTAAGTCGGGCAGTCTGCGCGCCCAGCCCGTAAGCGGCTGAATGACGGCGTTCTGCTCGGGAGTGTATGAAAGGAAATAACGCAGGGGCTGTTTATTCTGTGACGACGCCGAAAGGCGCGCGAGGTCGACGAGCTTTAATAGCTGTTCGCGCGTTATTTTGACGCTTTCGTCAAAGCCGCGGTAACTTCTTGTTTTTAAAACGAGTTCGTGCATATCCATATCAAAGACTCCAATCTACGGGAGTTATCCCGTTGTTCTTTAAAAATTCGTTCGCCGCCGCGAAGTGACCGCACCCGAAAAAGCCGGATGTCTCCGAAAGCGGGCTCGGATGCGCGGCTTTTAAGACTAAATGCCTGCGCCCGTCTATCAGCGGCGCTTTCGCTTTGGCGTTCGCGCCCCAAAGCATAAAGACCATAGGCGTTTCTCTTTCTGACAGCTTTTTAATTATGCCGTCGGTAAGCTCTTCCCACCCTTTGCCGCGATGGGAATTAGGCACCCCCTCGCGCACGGTAAGCGCCGTGTTTAAAAGCAGGACGCCCTCTTTCGCCCATTTTTCAAGGCAGCCGTGCGAGGGCACCGGAACACCGAGTTCTACGTTTAACTCTTTGAAAATATTTATAAGCGACGGGGGCGCCGGAACGCCCGGTTTAACCGAAAAGGCAAGCCCGTGCGCCTGACCCGCGCCGTGGTACGGGTCCTGCCCTAAAATCACGACCTTTACGCTTTCGTAGGGCGTATATTTTAAGGCGTTAAATATATCGTACATATCGGGATATACGCGCTTTGTCCTGTATTCGGTTTTAAGAAACTCGCGAAGGCTTTTATAGCTTTCCGCCTCGAAAAGCTCTTTTAAAAGCCCGTCCCAGTCGTTTCCTATATTTACCATTACTTTGAAATTACGGCGCAGACGGCGTCGCCGACTTCGCTCGTTTTGGCGGTCCCCCCGAGGTCGGGCGTGAGCGTTTTCTTCTCTTTCAAAAGTGTTTCTATCGCGTCTATAAGCTTCGCGCCCCACTCTTTATGGCCGAAGAAATCGAGCATCTGACTTGCCGCCCATACTGTCGCGAGCGGGTTGGATATCTGCTGCCCCGCGATATCTGGCGCCGAGCCGTGGATGGGCTCGAACATCGAGGGGTACTTTCTTTCGGGGTTTAAGTTCGCGCCCGCGGCAAGGCCCATGCCGCCCGATATAGCCGCGCCTAAGTCGGTGAGTATATCGCCGAAAAGGTTGGACGTTACGACTATCTGGAAGCGCTTCGGGTCCTTTACCATGAACATACTCGCGGCGTCTACGAGCAGAGAATGCGTTTCAACGTCGGGATATTCGGCTGATACCTCTTTGAATATCTGATCCCAGAAGACCATCGAATAATTGAGCGCGTTGCCCTTGCTTATGCTGGTAAGCGTCTTTTTCTCGGCTCTCGCGAGCTCGAAGGCGTATCTTATGACCCTTTCGCAGCCGTGCCTTGAAAAGACGCCGTTCTGAATAACTACCTCGTTCGGCTTGTCCTTATAAAGCCACGCGCCCGAGCCGGCGTACTCGCCCTCGCTGTTTTCGCGAACGAAGGTCATATTTATGTCTTCCCTCTTTACTCCCGCGAGGGGGCAGGGCGCGCCCTCAAGCAGTTTTACGGGGCGAAGGTTTATATACTGGTCGAATGACTTGCGAATGGTAAGTAAAAGCTGCCACAGAGAAATGTGGTCGGGAACGCCGGGGAAACCGACGGCGCCTAAGAAAATGGCGTCGAACTTTGAAAGGATCTCGATGCCGTTTTCGGGCATCATCCTGCCCTCTTTTAAATAATACTCGCAGCCCCAGGGGAAATCGGTGAACTCAAACTCAAAGCTCCCGTCAAGCGAAGCTGTCTTTTTAAGCACCTTAACGCCTTCGGCTATAACTTCGGGACCTATACCGTCGCCCGCTATAACGGCTATTTTATGTTTCTGCATATCTACCCGTCCTTTTTATATAAATTTTATATTTTCTTACCGCGGCGCGCTTTAAGGCGCGGCTCTTTTTCTTCCGGCGCTTTGACCTTTACCGCCTCGACGCATTTTTTGACCGTCTTTATCTCTTTTTCGCCGACCGCCTCGTCAAAATCGCGGAAAGTATTACCGAGAACGCTTTTCCCGCAGATCACGCGATACCACAAAAGACCGAGCGCGTACCTGCCGCAGCCTAAGGTCGCGTGATATTTGTCGCGGTGAAGCTTTTTAATGCCGTGATCGAAAAGGCTTTTAAACAGCTCGCCCGACGGGATAAGCCCGTCGGCGTTTATTTCTTTCGCCGCCTTTGCGTAAGAGCTTACTATCATATCGAGTATCTTCCACGGGTCGTCCGTTCCCGCGCGCTTTACTATCCTTTCGCCGAACACCTCATAACTCCACGTCTGATGGACGAATATACGCGCTTTGGGGACGAGCTTGCGAACGTGCGCCGCAAGAGACGAGATATAAGGCGTGAAAGTATCGTAATCGAAGGAATCGGCGCTTTTCTGCTGAAGCGTCACAACGTCCCAAGACCTGTTCAACAGCGCTTCGTCTAAAGACACGAAAAAGCCCGTATCGCTCCCGTTATACTGAAGCTCGTACGCTTTTTCGTTTGTGTGCATATTGCGGAAATGCTTTTCCAAAGGACAGCCGCCGATATAAAGATTCGCGGTGTTCACCGTTTCGCCGTCGGCTCTCGCTATGGCGTGGATATAACGGGTCGCGTCCTGCGAAAAGCTGTTGCCTATTGACAGAATGTCCATATCATTCCTCCGTGCGGTAATAGATTTAAGGCACGGGAATACGCGTGACCCGTGCCTTACAGGTTTATTCGTGCTTTCTTCTGTCGCCGTATTTTCTGTAGTATTCGCCCTTGTCGAAATACATCTGCTCGTCGGCGCGCTTGAATACGGTTTTAAAGCTTTGATCGAGATCCGGCACATACTCCGCCGCGCCCATCGAAAGAGAAAGCTTTTCCTCGTTTACTTCGGCTTTACGGTTGAACTTTTCTACGAAATCATTGACCTTTTCGAACTGAGAAACTACCCCGTCTTTGGTTTCACCCTTGAGGACGGAGATAAACTCGTCGCCTCCGATGCGGAAGGTGCGCGACGCGCCGTAAACGGCGCCTATGCATATAGCCGCGCCCGATATTATCATATCGCCGTATTCGTGGCCGCAGTTGTCGTTTATCTTTTTAAGCCCGTTTAAGTCGAATACGGCAATCGCGAATGAAGCGCCGCCCAGAGATATTTCGTCGTTAAGGCTCTTTACATGCTCTAAATACGCCGTTTTATTGCCGACGCCGGTCGAGACGTCGGTATACGCCTGCGCGTGTATGTATTCGATATATCTGCGCAGTTCGTTCTGCATATGACGTATCTTATCGCTGAATATCTCTATTTCGTCGTTAGAGGGGACTTTACCGGTTTCGGGCGACGCGGCTTCGTCCGCCTTCCCGGAATTTGCGCTGCGCAGCATCTCGGGCGTTGCCGAAACTATCTCTTCGGTAAGCGAATCTACGTCTTCCGACAACTGCGAAAGCTCTTTATTCATAAGTTCAAAACGTTTTCTGAACTTGTCGGTCAGGATGACCGCGACCAATCCGCCGAAAAGCAGGGACAAAAGGCAAACTATAAGCACCGAAACGGTGTTTTTTCTGACTTGTTTGTCGTACCATTGCGAGCCGAAATCTATGCCGACAAGCCCGGCTATATCGCCTTTTGAGTCGAAAACGGGGCTGTACGCCGAATAATAATTGCCCCATCTGTCGCGGTAAGGCGCCGTGTCGACCGCCGCCGTTCCCTTGCCCGCGCTGACGAGCGCATCTGTAATGACGACCGACTCGCCGAACTTTGCGGGATCGACCGGGTCGGGGTCTACCGTAAACTTATACTCGCCCTCGCCCGTCTGCCTTACGGCGTAGATATACACTATATCGACGGTCTTAGCGAAGGTGGCGAGAGTGTCGTATATCTTATTATAGGCGTCTGAGCCGACGTCGCTTTCGGTCAGCGCGCCCAAGGCGTCGCCGTCAAGCAGCGCCGCCGCGGAATTTGATACGTCGAGCATATTCTTGCGGATAAGAGTCCTCATGACGCTTTTGGACCGATTTATCATAACGACGCCCAAAAATACGGTCGCCGCCAATATTAAAGCTACGACGGCAAGTATATATCTTGCCGGAACGCTTAATATCTTTCGCTTCATAAAAAAGTTTTCTCCCGTAAAGTGGTTTCCGAATATCAAAACGGTCGGAGCCGACCGAAACGCTTTCTTAAGTTTTTATTTTATCACAAAAAGCGTTTTAAATCAACACAAAAATCCGAGGGACGCGCCGTTTTTCGCCTTTTTTACGCGCTGTTTTACCCGAAGATCTGCCCCGGCAGCTTAAGCTTTTCCTTATGCGGGAAGAGTTTATCGTATTCCCCGGCTTCTTTTTCGTCGACAAAATACCCCTCGGGCGTTGAGTATTCGCCCGCAGCGCCCGAAAGCGCGCCGGGCTCAAGCTCTTTACAAAGAAAGAAGGACGAGTCTTCCCCTTCGGGCAGACCGTGGTAGCGGACGCCGTAAACGCTTGCGTACTTAAAGCCGCTTTTTCCGTAA
>JAFSVO010000246.1 GCA_017444965.1 Clostridia bacterium
AATTATTTTGCAAACGTTTATTTTATCTTGTTCAAAATTCCCGTTTTTTCAAGCGGAGTTTTAAGCGCGGCGTTCAGCAAGGGCGCGACTATAATAGCCGCCGCGGCGTTTAAAAGCGAGCCCGGAAGCTTTGCCCACATAACGACCAGCGCCCCCTGCGCGGTGTTGCCGTAAACGAAAAGCTGGAACAAATAGGTTTTCAGCATATAAAGGGCGACGTACAAAAGCGCGCCCGCGACCGACGCGATAATGCTTCTCGCGACGGTGTTTTTCGGGCTTTTCGCCTTGTTGTATATGACGCCCGCCGTATACGCCATCAAAAACTTCATAACGAAGGTTATTAACATCTCGAAAGGCCCGTATCCGTAAAGGATATCCGATATGACGGAGCCGACGCCCGCCGAAACGCCGCCCAGAGCGCCGCCGAACAGAAGCCCCGCGAGTATGCTTATGCCGTTCGCGAAATTCGTTTTCGTCTGACCTATCGGCACCCTGATATACGCCGTAACGACGAAGATTATCGCCGCCATAAGCGCGCCGACGACTATTCTGTAAGTGGTTCTTTCATAAGATCTCGGTTTTCCCGACATACGCGTCACTCCTTGACTTTTGATATCTTACGTTATATTATAATCATATCCGACGTCTTTGAAAGTGTCATTTTTGATAAATTTAAAGGTGTCAGTTCGGGTGATAATATGAAAAAATCTCTTTATATGGACATATACGGGCGCATATCGTCGGATATTTTGTCCGGCAACATCGCGCCCGGTGAGAAAATACCCTCGAAGCGGCAGATGCAGGCGCTTTTGAGCGTAAGCCAGACGACGGTCGAAACGGCGTACGGGGCGCTTGCCGCGGAGGGGTATATTTATTCGCGCGCGGGCTCGGGCTATTACGCCTGCGAGATAGAAAAGCCCGCGTGCAGGGCGCCGCTGCCCGACGAGATAACCCCCGACGAGCCGGAGCCCCCGTTCGGTATATCCCTTTCCGCCGACGACACCGACACGTCGGTCTTTCCCTATTCGGCGTGGGCGAAAATAACCCGCGAAACGCTTTGCGGCGACGCGCGCCTTTTAAAGCGCGGCGACCCCGCGGGCGATATGGAGCTTCGGCGCGAGATATGCTCGTATCTTCGCGAGATACGCGGCGTCTCCTGCGTTCCCGGGCAGATAACCGTCGGCGCGGGAATGGAGTACGTCACGGGGATGATACTTCAGCTTTTACCGATAGACGCGGCGTTCGCGCTTGAGGACCCGGGCTACAAAAGCGTTTACAAGCGCCTTTCCCTCGCGGGGAAAAGCATTTGCCCCGTGCCCGTTGACGAAAACGGGCTTTTGGTCGGCTCGCTTTCAAAAACGCCCGCCGATATAGTTTACGTCACGCCCTCGCACCAGTTCCCGACGGGCGTCACCATGCCCGTTTCGCGCAGGGCGTCGCTTTTGCGCTGGGCGAACGAAAAGGAAGAAAGATATATAATCGAAGACGACTACGACAGCGAATTCCGCTATTCGGCGAAGACGGTCCCCGCCATGCAGGGAATGGACGAAAACCGCAAGGTAATTTATATCGGCACCTTCAGCCGCGCTCTCGCGCCGTCTATAAGGATAGCCTACGCCGTTCTGCCGCCCGCCCTTCTGAAAAAATACAAAGAGCTTTCGGGCGACCTTTCCTCTACCGTCTCGCGCTTTGAACAGCAGACCCTCGCCGCCTTTATGAACCGCGGTCTTTATACGCGCCACCTGCGCCGCGCGGGAAATCTTTACCGGCAGAAGCAGACTCTTTTCCGCTCGGTGCTTTCGAAAACGCCGGGGCTGCGCGTTTCGGGCGCCGAGGCGGGGCTTCATTTTCTCGTCACGGTCGAGGGGAAAAGCGAAAGCGAGCTTAAACGCGCCGCCGAAAAAGAGGGGATACGCGTTTTCGGGCTTTCCGACTTCCGCTGCCGCAAAAGCGCCGAGGATGAAAAGAGCGGCACCCTTATAATAGGCTTCGCGGGGCTTTCGCTCGAAAAGATAGAAAGCTGCGCCGAAACTCTTCGCAGAGTATGGAGCGAGCTATGAGAAAGCTTATGAATTTCTGCGCCGCCGCGGCGTTTTCCGTCTTTCTTTTTTCGGTCTGCCGGCTTTACGTGTCGGAAGCTCTCGCCGTGTTCGCCGCGCTTCTGCCTGTGCCGTTTGCCGCGTTTTTATCCTTTAAACTGCGGCGGACGGGCGTCTTTTCGGGCGTCTGCTTTGCTTTAGTATTCGTAATATTATTTTCGCTTTTGATCCTTTCGCCCGCCGGAAAGCTTTGCGGCTCTAAAGCCTCCGCCGCCGTCAGAGTTTATTCCTACGCCGAAGGCAAAACCTCTTACGGAAAGGCCGAGGGGCGGCTTTTGTCGGTAAACGGCAAAAGGACTTTACCCTTTAAAGTGACTGTCATATTAAAGGACGGCTCTCCCGACGGCGTCGTCCCGGGGTGTCTTGTTACGCTTTTCGCGGACCTTAAGAAGACGTCGAACAAAAGCGACATGCAAAAGGGCGCGCTTATTACCCTTACCGAGCTTAACGACTTTTCCGTAAAGGAGGAAAAAGGGGATATTTTCTGCGCCCTGGCACGCCTTTCGCACAAAATTTCAAAGCGTATCGAAACGCTTTTCGACGGGGACGGCGGCGCGCTTTTGTCGGCGCTTTTATGCGGCGATAAAAGCCGTATTTCAAAAGATCTTAAAGCGTCTCTTTACAAAAGCGGACTGTCTCACGTCGTCGCCGTTTCGGGGCTTCACGTTTCGATAATCCTCGCCGTTCTTATGACTCTTTTCGGTAAAAAGGCGGGGGTTATCCTCGCGATCCCCCTTCTGCCCGCGTACGCCATTCTGACCGGCGGGTCGCCGTCCGTCCTTCGCGCTTCGGTAATGTCGCTCTTTCTTATCGCGGCTTTTCTTTTTGACGCGCGTTACGACCGGCTGACGGCGCTTTCCTTTTCGGCGCTTCTGATAGGCGTTTTAAGCCCCTTTTCTCTGTGCTCGGCGTCCTTTCTTCTCTCTTTTTCGGCGACGCTCGGAATAATCCTTTTCGCCGAAAGCATATCCGCCGCCATGCCCTTTAAAGCGAAAAACCGAGCGCTTAACGCCGTTTTGTCCTTCCTCGTTTCGACCCTTTCGGTCACCCTTTCCGCCCTTATATTCACTCTGCCCGTGTCCGTTGTGTTCTTTGAGTCGGTATCCCTCGTGTCCGTTATCACCAACCCTCTCGTTTTATGGGCGGTGGCTCCCGCCATGCTCTGCGGCGCTTTTACGGTGCTGTTCTCTTACTTTCTTCCCTTCCTCTCGGGCGTTTTCGGCATCATTGCCTCGCTTTTTCTTAAATACATATTATTAATAGTGAAGCTTTTCGGAAAGCTTTCGCTGACGGCGCGCACCGACGACCTTTTCACCCTGCTTTTCTGCGTCTTTCTCATAGCGCTCGCCGTTTTGTTTTACAAAAAGATACTTACGCCGAAGCAAAGCCTCGCGGCGGGGTTGTGTCTGTTTCTCCTTTCGTTCGGCGCCTCTTACGTCAAGACCCTTGCGACGTATGAGATAAACGTCTTCGGCGACGGGGGCGCTTCGTCCGTCGTCATATACGACGGCAAAAGCACGCTCGCGCTCGGTATGCCGTCGTCTTACGGCGCGGACTATTTCTTCGACGGCGTCCTCTCCCGCTTCGGCGCGTCGCGCATTGACGCGGCGGTCCTTTCCGGCTCAGGGCGAAAAGACGCGGGGAACGCCTCTCTCGCTGAAAATATCTGCGCGCCCGGGGGCGTTTACGGCGAAAACGTTTACCGCTTTGAAGAGGGCGGCTCGTTTACCTTCGGCAAGACCCGGTGCGCCGTATTTAAATGCGGCGAAAGCTACGCGCTTTGGGCGAAAGCCGGTAAAATAGCCGTCGCCGACGTATGCTCTGTCTACCCTTACGAATACGCGGCGGCGCCCTTCTCCGCCCCCTGCGATATCCTCGTCGTAAGCGCCCGCTGGATGAACTCTCCCAAATATCTTTCGGCGCTTTGCTCGCGTCTGCGCCCGTCGCTCGTGCTCGTGGCGGACAGCCGCTACGACGACGTGTACCCCGACCGCGAAATATGCGGCTGTGAGGTGCGCCTGCTTTCCGAAGCGGACTATTATGAAATAAGGTATTTAAAATAACGACAAACAGCAAAGGCGCCGCCCTTACGGGCAGCGCCTTTGCTTGTGTTGGGGAACAACATCAGAAGGATGAGATGATCGTATCGGGTGAAGTATACTCGTAGCCGTTTACGTCGCAGCACTCTTTTAAAGTGGCTTTTCCGTACCAGAAGGACAGACCGGCTCTTAAATACTTGTTATCCTTGAGAGCTCCCTTTATGCCTTTGTTCGCTATTTCAAGCGCGTAGGGCAAAGTGGCGTTGGAAAGAAGAATGGAGGAGGTGTGCGCGTAAAGCGAAGGAATATTCGCGACCGCGTAATGGAGCACGCCCTCTTCATAATAGACGGGATCGTCGTGGGTGGTGGAACGGCAGGTCTCGATAGCGCCGTTATCGTCGCAGGCGACGTCGACCACGACCGCGCCGCGTTTCATAAGCTTTAAGTCTTCTCTGTAGACCATGTGGTCCTTTCTCGTCTTCTGCCAGAGCACGCAGTTGATAAGCGCGTCCGCCGTCTTGAGCTGAGCTAAAACGTTTTCGCGGCTGGCGGTCAAAAACTCGACGTTAACGGGAAGAAGCGACTTGGCTCTTTCCATCGCCTTGCGGCTTATATCGAGGATGGTGACCTTATTGCCGAAAGCGGAAGCGTACTCCGCGGCGCCGAGTCCGGTGCCGCCGCAGCCGAATATGACGATATGGGGCGTTTCAACGCCGCATACGCGGCTGAGCATAAGGCCGCTGCCGCCGTTTAACGTTTCGTGATACTTGCACGCCGCCATAAAGCCGCCCTTGCCCGCCATCTCGCTCATCGGGGCTAAAAGCGGGAGCCTGCCGTCGGCGTCGGTCACGTCTTCGTAAGCTATGCCGATTATCTTGTTCTTCATGAGCTCTACGCTCTGTTCGGGATGCGCCGCCGAGTGTATGTAGGTAAAGAGTATCTGCCCCTCGTGGTAGCGGTTGTACTCGTGAGGAAGCACCTCTTTGACCTTGTAGATCATTTCCGCGGTGTAGACCGTGTCGGTGTCGACTATTTTAGCGCCGACCTTTTCGTAATCTTCGTCAAAAAAGCCCGAGCCCTTGCCCGCATCCTTCTCTACGAGCACGGTATGGCCCGCGCGGACAAGCTCCGATACCGCGTTGGGTATTGCGGCGACGCGGAACTCCCACGACTTTGTTTCTTTCGGAATGCCGATGATCATGTTGATTCCCCCTATTAATAATATGATTCCTTGTAGACTAAATTGTATACCGTTTGTTTATTTTTGTCAACAATTATATTAACCGAAAATCGCCCCGCGCTATCTTTTATTTCCGCCGCGAAAGACGAGAGACGCCAAAAACGAAAGCGTTACAGCGGCGGCTATTCCCGCCGACGCCGCCGAGAGCCCGCCCGAAAGCGCGCCCGTAAAGCCGACGGTACCGACCGCCTCTCGCGCGCCCTGAGCCATCGTGTAGCCGAAGCCGAGTATCGGCACCGTCGCGCCGCATCCCGCCCACTCGACGAAGGGGCCGTAAACGCCCGCCGCCGTCAAGACGACGCCCAGGACCGCGTAAAAGGAGAGTATCCTCGCGGGGGTAAGACGGGTCTTATCTATCAGTATCTGACTTAAAGCGCATATCGCGCCGCCGACTAAAAAGGCCTTTATAAAGATCATTCCGCGTCCTCCAGACAAATAAGATGGCATATCCCCGGTATGCTTTCGCCCTGCGCCGCCGAAAGCGGGCTTAAAAGCGCGCCCGTCGGGCAGAAAAGCACCCTTTTAAGCTCGTGCTTTATCATGCGCGGCAGTATGCGGGCGCATAGCACCGCCGCGGAACAGCCGCAGCCTGAGCCGCCCGAATGTACGTCCTGCTTCTGCCTGTCGAAAAGCATAAGCCCGCAGTCGCCGTATCTTTCGCCGAGATTTACGCCGTCAAGCCTGAAAAGCTTGTCGACTATCGCCGCGCCGACCTCAGAGAGGTCGCCCGTCACGATAAGGTCGTGCTCTTCGGGCTTTTTTTCGCCGTCTTTAAAATACCGGCTCAGCGTTTCATACGCCGCCTGCGCCATCGCGGCGCCCATATTGTTGACGTCGCGCACGCCGGGGTCGAATACTCTGCCTGGGCACGCCGCCTTTATTCTGACCTTCCCCTCTTTGCCGAGTATTACGGCGCCGCAGGCGGTCGCCGTCCACTGTGAGGTCTGCGGCCGCTGCCCGCCGTACTCAAGCGGATAGCGGTACTGCCTTTCGGCGGTGCAGAAATGAGAGGACGCGGCGCATAAAACGTATTCCTCAAGCCCCGCCTCGATAAGGGCGGCGCCCAAAGCCATGCTTTCCGCCATAGTCGAGCACGCGCCGTAAACGCCTAGCGTTTTGAACCCCAGATCCCTCGCGGCAAAAGAGGTCGATATGCACTGATTTAAAAGGTCGCCGCCTATAAGGCAGCCGATATCAGAGTCCGAAAGCCCCGATTTTTCGACCGCCTTTCTGCACGCCGTCTCGAACATGCGGCATTCCGCCTTTTCCCACGTGCTCTCGCCGAAGCGGTCGTCTTCGCCTATCACGTCGAACCCGTCGCGAAGGGGTCCCTCGCCCTCTTTCACGCCGACGCATGAGGCGTATTCCTTAATATATATGTCCTTGTCAAAGAACCACACGTCGCCTTTTTTCATAAAACGCCTCCGAGCCAGCAGATAACGCCGTAAATTACCGAAGACGTCACGGCGAGCGTAAGGACGGGGCCGGCTATAGTGAACATTTTTACGCAGGCGCCCAAAATGAACCCCTCCGTCTTGAACTCTATCGCCGGGGCGGCTATAGAATTGGCAAATCCGGTAATAGGCACGAGCGTTCCCGCGCCTGCAAACCTCGCTATATCGTCGTATATCCTAAGCGCCGTAAGAGATACGCCCAAAAGGATAAGAGAGCAGGAAACGGCGGCGCTCGATACCTTTTCCGAAAGGCCCGCGCTTAAAAACCCCGACTTTATGCCCTGCCCCAAAAGGCATATAAGCCCGCCGGTCAAAAAAGCCGCCGGCACGGTTTTATACCAGGGCGACGGCGGCGACTTTTTCTGCCACAGTTTTTTGTATTCCTCGGTCGAAAGCTTCATAAAAAAACACCTCTTGCCTTATTTTCGGCAAGAGGCGTATTTTTATTTATTTATCAAAGAAGGAAAATATTGTTTTTGCGGCAAAGCTCTATCATATCGTCCGCCCAGACGGCCGACTGCACTTCGCCTATGTGCGCTTTGTTGAGAAGAAGCATGCAAAGCCTCGACTGGCCGATGCCGCCGCCTATCGTGTAGGGAAGCTCGCCCGCGAGCAGCGCCTTATGGAAGGGAAGGGACGCTCTTTCCTCGCACCCGGCTTCCTTAAGCTGCCTTTTGAGGGATTCGGGGCTTACTCTTATGCCCATGCTCGATATCTCGAACGCCTGGCCTAACAGGTCGTTCCAGACTATGATATCGCCGTTTAAGTCCCAATCGTCGTAGTCGGGCGCTCTGCCGTCGTGCTTTTTGCCGTCGGAAAGCTTTCCGCCTATCTGCATAACGAAGACGGCGCCGTGCTTTTTGCATATCTCGTTCTCGCGCTCTTTCGGAGTTTTGCCGGGATACATATCCAAAAGCTCCTGAGAAGTGATGAAGAAAATGTCGTTCGCAAGGTCGAGCGAAAGCTGCGGGAAGCGCCAGCAAGCCATTTTCGCCGCCTGCCTTATCGCCGTATAGATATCCCTGACCGTCGCCTTTAAAAAGTCAACGTTGCGGTCCTCGAGCCTTATAACCTTTTCCCAGTCCCACTGGTCGACGTAAACCGAATGAAGGTTGTCAAGCTCTTCGTCGCGGCGGATGGCGTTCATATCGGTATAAATGCCCTTGCCGACCGTGAAGCCGTACTGCTTTAAGGCGTACCTTTTCCACTTCGCGAGGGAGTGGACTATCTGAAGGTCCTTTCCCGCGTCGGGAACGTCGAAGGAAACGGGGCGCTCTACGCCGTTAAGGTCGTCGTTTAAGCCCGTGTCGCGCGTTACTATAAGGGGCGCCGAGACCCTTTCAAGATTAAGCGCAACAGCTAAAAACTGCTGGAAATTGTCCTTAACCACCTTGATTCCCTGCTGCGTTTCCCTGAGATCGAGCTTCGACTTGTAGCCCTTCGGAATAATAAGTTTTGAGATCGCCATTGCACTCACTCCTTTAATAAAAAAATATGCTATATATTTTAACTCTTTATTTCCCTTAAATCAAGAGGTTTTTTATAAATTTTTGATTTGACAACCGTAATATTTAAGGATACAATTAAGATATACCATAATATTTATTTAGGAGGATTGACCCGAAATGAACCAGTACATCAAAAGAGTCTTGGAAAGCGTCAAGGCTCGCAACCCGCACGAAGACCTTTTTATCCAGACCGTTGAGGAAGTTCTCACCAGCCTGGAGCCCGCTATCAAAAACCACCCCGAATACGAGAAATCCGCTCTTCTCGAGAGGCTTACCGAGCCTGAAAGAGTTATCGAGTTCCGCGTACCCTGGGTGAACGATAAGGGTGAAGTCAAGGTCAACCGCGGCTACAGAGTACAGTTCAACAGCGCGATAGGTCCCTATAAGGGCGGTCTTCGCTTCGCGGCAAACGTCGATCTTTCGACCATGAAATTCTTAGGATTCGAGCAGACCTTTAAAAACAGCCTTACGTCCCTTCCGATGGGCGGCGCCAAGGGCGGCTCCGACTTCGACCCCAACGGCAAGAGCGACGCCGAGGTCATGCGTTTCTGCCAGTCCTTTATGACCGAGCTTCAGCGTCACATAGGCGCCAGCCTTGACGTCCCCGCGGGCGACATAGGCGTCGGCGGCAGAGAGATAGGTTACCTGTTCGGCCAGTTCAAGAGGATCCGCAACTCCTTCGAAAACGGCGTTCTTACCGGCAAGGGCATAAGCTACGGCGGCTCTCTCATCCGTCCCGAAGCGACCGGTTACGGCGCGGTTTACTATCTCTGCGAAGTCCTTAAGCACCAGAAGGACACCTTAAAGGGCAAAACGGTCGTTATCTCCGGCTTCGGCAACGTCGCGTGGGGCGTCGCGAAGAAGGTCGCCGAGCTCGGCGGCAAGGTCGTGACCCTCGCCGGTCCCGACGGCTACGTCTACGATCCCAAGGGCATAACCACCGCCAAGAAGATAGACTACATGCTCGAAATGAGAGCCAGCGGCAGAAATAAGGCTCAGGACTACGCGGACAAGTTCGGCGTCAAGTTCTTCCCCGGCGAAAAGCCCTGGGGCGTAAAGGCCGACATTTATATGCCCTGCGCCTATCAGAACGAGATAGATATGAAGGAAGCCAAGAAGATAGTGGCGAGCGGCGCCAAGTACTATATCGAGGTCGCCAATATGCCTACCACCAACGAAGCTCTCGCCTTCATCCGCAAGAAGGGCCTTATCGTTGCTCCGTCCAAGGCGGTCAACGCGGGCGGCGTCGCCGTCTCCGGCCTTGAAATGAGCCAGAACTCCGGGCGTATCGCATGGAGCGCCGAGGTCGTCGACCAGAAGCTTCACGACATAATCGTAAACATCCACGCCGAAAGCGTCAAGGCGGCTGAGGAATGCGGCTTAGGCTACGACCTCGTCGCGGGCGCCAACCTCGCGGGCTTCAAGAAGGTCGCGGACGCCATGATGGCGGAAGGCATCGTATAATTTAAGTTCAACTTAACAAAAGCAGGTGACATTCACCTGCTTTTGTTGTATACTTTATTATGGTGATATATATTGGATCATTTGACTGAATATAAAAAATGGCTTGAAAGCCCCTTCCTTTCGCCCGCCGAAAAAGCAGAGCTTTCGGCTCTTACAAGCGAAGAGATACGCGAACGCTTCTGCCGCGGTCTTTCATTCGGCACGGCGGGGCTCCGCGGGATCGCCGAAACGGGGCTTTCGCGCCTTAACGTATTTACCCTTTCTCGCGCCGTGCGCGCCCTCGCGGATAAGCTTAAAGGCGGGCTCGTCGTAATATGTCGCGACGCGCGCCTTTCCTCGGAAGAGCTGGCGCGCGCCTGCGCCTGCGTTCTGTGCGAGCGCGGGTTTTCGGTGATTTATTTCAAAGACCCGCGCCCCACGCCCGAGCTTGCCTTCGCCGTCCCCTATTATAAGGCGGACGCGGGCGTAAACGTCACCGCGAGCCACAATCCCAAGGAATACAACGGCTGCAAATTCTACAAAAAAAGCGGCGCGCAGATGGGAAAAGAGGACACGGAGGAAATATCGGCTCTTTCGGAAAAATACCCCCTTCTCGCGCCCCGTCCCGACGGTTTTGAGGAATACTTAAAACGCGGTCGGATAAAATACGCCGACTGCGACGAAGCGTATATCTCACGCGTGCTGTCGCGCCGGCTTGACAGGACCCTGCTTGAAACGACCCCTTTAAAAGTCGCTTACACGGCTTTCTGCGGCGTCGGCGGGAGCGCGCTTCCCGAAGTGTTCCGCCGCGCCGGCTTTAAAAACCTTTTCTGCGAGGCGCACGAGCTTATCCCCGACGGCGATTTCCCCGGCCTCTCTTCGCCCAACCCCGAAAATGACGGCGGCTTTAAGCGCGCCGAAAAGCTCTGCCGGAAAACGGGCGCCGACCTTATTATCGCGACCGACCCCGACGCCGACAGGATGTCCGCCGAGATACCTTTTGAAAACGGCTTCCTTCACCTTACGGGCAATCAGATAGGCGCGCTTTTGGTACATTACATAATAAAAACGAGAAAGCGGCTCGGGCTTATGCCGCCCCGCCCCTTCGTCGTAAAAACGATAGTGACGACGCCGCTTATCGACAGGATATGCGAAAAAGAGGGCGTTTTTTGCCATTCGACCTTCACCGGCTTCAAAAACATCGCCGAAAGGCTCGAGCGCGAAAACCCCGACGACTGCGTTTTCTGCTTTGAGGAATCGATAGGATATATGACCGACCCGTACGTGCGCGACAAGGACGGCGTTTCGGCAGCTCTGCTTCTGTGCGAGGCGGCGGCGTACCACCTTTCCCGCGGGAAGACTCTGAAAGACGCTCTTGACGGAATTTACGAAGAATACGGCGATTTTCGCGAAAAAACGCTGAACGTATACTTTGAAGGCGCCGACGGCGCTAAGATAATGGCGGAGATCATGTCAGCCCTGCGCGAAAAACCGCCGAAAGAGCTTTGCGGCGACGCGGTTACCTCTTTCCGCGACTATCTTACGGGCAAAAACACGCAAATATCGGGCGAAAACGTGCTTGAGGCGGACCTTGCCTCGGGCGGCAGGGTCCTTATACGCCCCTCCGGCACCGAGCCCAAAATAAAAATATACGCGCACGCGGAAGGGGCGGACCCCGCCGCGCTCGCGGAAGCTTTAAAAAACTATGCGGAAGGCGGAACGAAAAATGGATGAGAAACTCAGCAGAGCCGTCGAAAAGCACTCGCGGCTGATACTCGACGCCGAGCGTCATATCTGGAAAAACCCCGAAACGGGTTTCCGCGAATGGAAGACCCACGCCTATTTAAAAGAAAAATACGAAGAGCTGGGTTATACAGTACACGAGGCGGGGAATATCCCCGGCTTTTATACCGATATCGACACGGGAAGGCCCGGCCCTAAAATACTCGTTTTCGGCGAGCTTGACGCTCTTTTGGTGCCCGCGCACCCCGAATGCGACAGGGAAACGGGCGCCGTTCACGCATGCGGGCATAACGCGCAGAGCGCGGCGCTTTTAGGCCTTGCCGCGGCGCTTCGCGAAGAGGGCGTCTTAGACGGGCTTTGCGGCTCCGTTCGCCTTTGCGCCGTGCCCGCCGAGGAAGGGATAGAAATAGCGTATCGTAAAGAGCTTCGCGACCGCGGGATAATAACCTTTTTAA
Organism: Clostridia bacterium; assembly: GCA_017444965.1. Lineage (GTDB taxonomy): Bacteria > Bacillota > Clostridia > Oscillospirales > Butyricicoccaceae > RGIG3513. The sequence continues at coordinate 11,982 of JAFSVO010000246.1, forward strand.
ACGGAAAAGCCGAATTTATGTCGCGCGGATATTTTGACGGCTGCGATATTTCTTTTATGATACACACCTCCTCCGCCGACCCCGGCAAAATATCCTGCGGCGGCGGCTCAAACGGCGTAATTATCAAAAATATTGAATACAAGGGCAAGGCGGCGCACGCCGGCGGCAGCCCCCACAACGGGATAAACGCCCTTTACGCGGCGAACACCGGCATAAACGCCGTAAACGCCCTGCGCGAGACGTTTTTAGACAGCGAATTGATTCGTTTCCACCCGATAATGACAGAGGGCGGCTCGTCGGTCAACGCAATCCCCGACAAAGCTGTGCTTGAAAGCTACGTCAGAGGAACTTCTTTCGACGCGCTTCTTCGCGAAAACAGGAAAATAAACAGAGCGCTCGCGGGGGGCGCGGCGGCTTTGGGCGCGCGGGTAGAGATAAGCGACTGCTGCGGATACGCTCCTTTCAAAAACAACACCGACCTGCGAAAAGTTTTCCTCGAAGCGGCGCGTGAATGCACGCCGGAGGAAAAAGTTACGTTTACCGACAATGTAGGCGGCGGCAGCACGGATATGGGCGATATGTGCTGCGTTATGCCCTCTATTCACCCACACGTCGGCGGCGCCTCGGGGCTTTCCCACGGCGACAATTATTATATAACCGACCCTGTTTCCGCGTGCGTCCTGTCGGCAAAGGTACAGCTTACTCTGATAAAACTTCTTTTGGAAAACGGCGCCGCCCGCGCAAAAGAGATAATCGCCGGTTTTACCCCTGCTTTCGGCAGTATTAAAGAGTTCGTTGAATTCCGCAAAAGCATAGAAAAGAATATCGACGCCGTAACGTATAACGACGACGGAAGCATAACGATTAATTATTAATATATAAGGAGAAAAACATGGACGTTATCAAACAAGCGGTCGAAAAACACAGACAAATGATCCTCGACGCAGAGCGTCATATCTGGAAAAACCCCGAAACCGGCTTCCGCGAATGGAAGACGCACGCGTATATGAAGGAAATATTCGAGTCGCT
>JAFSVO010000020.1 GCA_017444965.1 Clostridia bacterium
ACACTCTTTTTGCCGAAGGAGAGTGACGTTTTGCGTAAACTTAAAGACACGGATTATCTTTATATCAGTACCAGACTTAAGGTCTTGGAAAAGAGCATGCTGACGCGCGATAAGTATTTACGTTTGGCGTCGGCTAAAACCGTTTCCGATTCTTTGAAAGCGCTCGAAGAATGCGGATGGACCGGCGTTTATGACGCGGGCGTCGATTCTCTTGACGATTATATTTCAAAACGCCGAAGCGAGATACTTGATCTTTTATACAAGTATTCTCCCGACAGAAGAGTCATAGACGTTTTCAGACTTAAGTACGATTATCATAATATAAAGGTATACGTTAAATCTCAGTCGCTCGGGATATCCGCCGACGAGTTATATTCAAACGACGGAACAATTCCTTATAAAACGCTTATAGGCGCTTTTCGCGATAAGAAGTATTCGGAAATACCCGAGGCGTTTGTTAAAACCGAATCATTGGCTGAGGATCTTTTTGCAAGATCACGCGACCCGCAGCTTTCCGACCTTATTATCGATAAAGCGCATATTTCCGATATGAGACAAGTCGCAAATGAAGTCGGCGGGCCTTTTCTTAAAGGATACGTATCGCTTTTTACCGACCTTTGTAATTTGCGCGTTGCTTTAAGATCGTTGATAACCAAAAAAGACAGAACGTTCAGACAAAATGCTTTTTTGCCGTGCGGCAACACGGATCCCGCACCGCTTATCAACGATAACAGTATCGAGCAGATAAGGGCGCTTTACAATAATACAGACTGTTCACACGCGCTTGAAGCCGGCTGCGCCGCTGCCTCGGGCGACGGAGATATGTCTTTATTCGATAAAGCGTTTGACGCGACTCTTATCTCTTATATCAATAAGGCCAAATTGATACCTTTTGGCGAGGCTCAGGTCGTCTCTTATCTCGTAAATACGGAAAACGAACACAGTTCAGTAAAGACAGTGATCGTTTGCAAAAAGCTCGGTTTGAACGCCGATGAAATAATGGAAAGGCTGAGATGTAATGACGTATAAGGCTGCGGTCATCGGCGATACCGAGAGTATTCTCGGCTTTAAAGCGTTGGGCTTTATCACCCGCTCGGCAAGCGACGCCGAAAGCGCGGGGACAGCTCTTAAAGAGCTTGCGAAAAGCGGCTGCGCCGTGATTTTTATAACAGAGAAGCTGGCGTCGCTGATACCCGAAGAAATTTATAAATACAAGGCGGTCCCTGATTGTGCCGTAATTCCTATCCCGTCAAAGGAAGGCTCTTTCGGAATAGGGGAAATGCAGATGCACAAAGCGGTTGAAAAAGCCGTCGGCGCGGATATCCTGAAAGATAAGGAGAACTGAAAATGAATAACGGAAAGATCATAAAAGTTGCCGGACCTCTCGTCGTTGCGGGAGGACTTGAACACGCTAATATGTTTGACGTCGTTCGGGTCGGTAAGAATAAGCTTATCGGTGAGATCATCGAAATGCGCGGCGACAAGGCGTCTATTCAGGTCTATGAGGAAACCGCCGGTATCGCGCCGGGCGACGAAGTCGAAAGC
>JAFSVO010000247.1 GCA_017444965.1 Clostridia bacterium
AACTCTATTATTTTATGGACAACGAAACGTACGAACAGCTTCCTATCGAAAAGGATAAGCTTTCCGACGGCTTTAAGTTCGTAAAGGAAGAAATGACTGTCAAAGTGCTTTCCTATAAGGGAAAGGTTTTCGGCATCGAACCGCCTCTCTTCGTCGTGCTTACCGTTACCGAAACCGAGCCCGGCGTTAAAGGCGATACCGCGACAAACGTTACCAAGCCCGCAACTGTAGAAACGGGCGCCGTCGTAAGAGTTCCTCTTTTCATAAACGAAGGGGAAAAAATACGCATAGATACCCGTACCGGCGAATATCTTGAAAGAGCAAAAGAATAATACTATTGAACAAGGAAGGAGTGCCGTATATGACTATTACTGAAAAAACAGCATATTTGAAAGGTCTTTTGGAAGGTCTTAAAATCGACGAGGACACTAACGAAGGAAAAATTCTTGCCGCTTTAGTCGACACGGTAAACGATCTTGCTTTGGAAATAGCCGACATTCAGGAACAGACTGACGCTATAAACGATGAGCTTGACGGCATCGAAGAGTCTTTGGACGCTTTTGACGAAGAGCTTGATTCTATCGACGAAGATCTTGACGAGATTTACGGTATTCTTGATAACTGCGACTGCATTTCCGAAGACGACGATTATGATGAAGACGATGACGAATACTACGAAGTCGTATGTCCTACCTGCGGCGAAAAAATCGTTCTTGACGACGGTCTTCTCGCTGACGGCGGCATGAAATGCCCTGCATGCGGCGAAGAGCTTGAGTTTGATTATTCCGGGATAATCGACGACGAGGAAGACGAAGAAACGGAAGAAGATCAATAATTTTACTCTTTGAACGGCGAGGGGTTTTCCCCTCGCCGTTATTGTAAGAAAGTATCGGAGTATTAACGATGTATTTATATTTGATGATAACGGTCTTTGCCGTTGCGCTTGATATAGCCGTAAAAGCATGGGCGTCGGGATACCTTGCTTCAAACGGTCCGTTGACCGTGATCCGGGGCGTTTTCAGACTTACTTACGTTGAAAACAGAGGCGCCGCCTTCAGTATCCTTCAAGGTAAAAGATGGTTTTTTATTATTCTTACCTTTATAGTTCTTGCTTTTATGGTTTGGATCTTTATAAAAAAGAAAGTTAAGGGTAAATGGGGCAATATCGCGCTGGTTTTTATCTTTTCAGGCGCGGTAGGAAACCTTATTGACAGGATATCAAAAGGTTACGTTGTCGATATGTTTGATTTTTGTCTTATTGATTTTCCTGTTTTTAACGTTGCCGATATTTTTCTTAACGTAGGCGCAATAATGGCGGTAATATACGTTCTGTTTATAGATAAAGACTTGCTCGGCGGTAAAAAGAATGGAAAGTAAAGCGATTACTGTACCGCAAAGCGGGGGAAGGCTCGACAAAGTGCTTTCGGAAGAACTTTCCGAAAGCAGAAGCTTTGTCCAAAAGCTTTGCGCCTCCGGAATGGTAACTTTAAACGGTATAAAGCTTAAGAAAAATCACGTTCTGTCAGGCGGCGAAATTCTTTCCGTAGTATTGCCCGATCCCTTAAACACCGACGCGCTGCCTGAAGAAATACCTCTTGACGTAGTGTATGAAGACGACGACGTAATAGTTATCAATAAACCTAAAGGAATGGTAGTTCATCCTGCGGCGGGGCATTATGAAGGAACGCTTGTAAACGCGCTTCTTGCTCACTGCGGAAGCAGTCTTTCCGGCATCGGCGGAAAGATCCGACCCGGAATAGTTCACCGAATAGATAAAGACACCAGCGGGTTACTTATCGCGGCAAAGAACGACAAAGCGCATATCGCGCTTTCCTCACAGCTTGCTGACAGGTCGCTCTCAAGGACCTATGACGCCGTCGTTTACGGGAATATATCGGAAGACGGAACCGTTTCGGCGCCGATAGGAAGAAGCGCAAAAGACAGAAAAAAGATGGCGGTAACAGAGAAGGGAAGAAACGCCGTTACTCATTACTGCGCCGTTTCCTCATCGGGCGGATTTTCGCATATTAAATGTAAGCTTGAAACGGGAAGGACGCATCAGATAAGAGTACATATGGCAAGCATAGGTCATCCCGTCGCGGGCGATACCGTTTACGGACCTAAAAAAGACAGCACGGGACTTTGCGGTCAATGCCTTCACGCGTCTAAACTTCGCTTTATTCATCCGTCGACCGGCGAAGCCGTAGAACTCTCTTGCCCGTTACCCGATTACTTTACGGAATTTTTAAGAAAGCACGGTCTTATTTAAATGGGGATATTTGATAATACTTATTTATTGTCCGATTTAGACGGCACCTTGCTTGACTCAAACGCAGAGATATCTTATGAAAACAGAAAAGCCATAGAATACTTTATGAATAACGGAGGTTTGTTTTCATTCGCAACGGGAAGAAACGTTAACGGAATGAAGTATTTTATGAATGAGATCCCCGCAAACGCCCCCGGAGTAGTTTCTAACGGAGCTGTTATTTTTGATTTTCCGAATGACAGAGTATTAAAGGCTTTTCCCGTAGGGGAGTATGGCGAAAAGCTGGCAGACGCAGTTATGAGAGAGTTTCCCGACGTTGGCGTTGAAGTGCTTATGCACGACGGCTCTCACGTAATTCGAGAAAACGAGATAACAAGGCTTCATATCAAATATACCAAAATGCCTTATTATATAGAGACAGCAGACAAGATATCGAAGCCGTGGATACATATGCTGTTATGCAGAGAGCCGTCTAAAATGAAGGAATTGGAATTATACGTCAAGAAACTGTTCGGCGATCGTTTGTTTTTTCAGTACTCCGCAGAGTATTTTATAGAGGTACTTATAAAAGGCGTTAACAAAGGCTCTTCAGCCGTAGCCGCTGCAAACATAATGGGGATAGCGCCTGATTCGTTATATACCGCGGGCGACGGACAAAATGACGTAGAGCTTATAAGATGTACTAAAAACTCTTTTGCTCCCGCAAACTCACACGAAGACGTTTTAAACCTGTCGCCCGGTCTTTTACCATCAAACGACGAACACCCGATAGCCGCGCTTATAAGCATTATAGAAGAAAGGAAAAGAAATGAACG
>JAFSVO010000248.1 GCA_017444965.1 Clostridia bacterium
AAGCTTTCCGTAAACGTCGGAGCCGTAGGGCGTTTTGCCGAAGGTCTGCGCGTACGTTATCGCGGCTGTAAGATAACTTCCGGCGGGGGAGGGATCCCTCCGGTTTTCATCGTAAAGGTCTATGCCGTATTCGTCGTAATAATTGTTATAGTAATATTCCACGCCGTCGCCGACGTAGGACATAGTGCAGAAATTGCCGACGTAGCTGTTTAAAGCCGCGGCGTTCGATTTTATCGCGGCGGTATGCTCCGAGCGAAGCCTGTGCGGCGCCGCCGTCGTTGAAACGTATTTTTTATTCGCTACCGAAGTGGATGTGTCGCCGAAATCGCTGTCGTACCACGGGCTTCCGTCGGGGAAACCGTTAGACGAGATAAGCGTTATTCTGCCGTTGGGGTTAGACTCTAAAAGGGCTGTTTTTATAAGATTCAGCGCCTTTCTTTCGTTCGTCCTTGACGAACTGTAGCAAAGGGTGAAATCTCTGCCCGCAAAGCAGAAAACGTAATCGACGGGCGTTTCGTCGGCTATCGCCTTTAAGAAGGTAGAATTGGTTATCGCCGTCCTGTCGGAATTGCAAAGATTATAAAGGTTATACGCGTCTCTCGTGAAAAGATAGTTGGTTACGGGGATGCCGTAAATATTAATGCCGTCGGCGCGCGCGAACTGCGCTATAAGGTCCGCCGTGTTGTACCGCGCCATGCGAGAGTCGCCTATAAACACCGCCTTGTAAGAGGGTTTCGCCGAGTATTCGGCGTTTTTCGCGCCGACCGTCACGGTATACCCGTCGCCGCCGTCAGAAAGACTTTTCGTAACGTAGGGAGAGCCCTCGGCGTTTTCCCACGATACCTTTCCGCTCGTCTGCTCGCCGGTATAGGTAAGGGGCACAACGTCGCCCTCTTTGTAAAGCCCCGAAGAAAATCCGTCGGGCAGAACGGCGTTTTCGGCTTTTACTCTGTAAAACTTATCGGAGGCCAGCCGCTCGGTGTGATAGTTTTCGTAGGTTTGCGTTCTGCCGCCGTATTTGAGCATTGATTCAAGGTAATCGGCGAGGTTTTCGTTGTTCGTCCTTGTTCCGGTATATCCTAACTTGTTGTAAGCGTACTGAAGGATGCTGTACTTTTTAGGCGCGCTGTAATAGTAGCTTCCGCCTTTCAGGACGTACGCCGCGGCGTAAAAATCGTCGGTCATCTGCTTTACCGTAATGCCGCGGAATTCAAAAACGGTATAGTCGCCCGCCGTCCCGGCGGGGGAAAGGGTATAGTCGGCGGAGCCGTAAACGTAGGAAGAGGGCGGCGCGGTCCATATAAGCAGACCCGTCTCGCATTCGGCGGCGTTTTCAAATAAAACGGCGTAGGAAATATATACGTTGTCCTCAACGATAAGGTTATACGCCTTTATTTCGGCGGAAGGGAGCGCGGGCTCCGTCGCCGAAAGGGTAATATGAGGAAAAACGGAAAACAGTATAAGCAGCGAAAGCAAAAGCGAAAGCGTCTTTTTCATAAAAAACACTCCCAGTATATAATTATTTAATTTTATTATACTATAGGGCGCTTTCATTTACAAGTTATTTGTATTGTCTGAAACAAAAGCCCGGGCGGAAGCTCTCACCCGGGCTTAGAGGCGTGTTATTTTGCAAGCGACGGACGAATGACGGCAAAGGCGTTTTCACCCCAAACTCTTTCAATAAGCTCCTGACAGTCCGAAGAGTTTGAAGTTTCAACCGTTTTTCCGTCTTTTACGTATTTAAAGGTGCGGTCGGCGACGTAGAAATAAAGCTCGTAAGATATTTTGCCGTTGTTTTCCTCGACAGCGAGAAGAATATCGCCGGGTATAAGGCTATCGACGCTTACGTATTTAAGTCTGTGCTCGTTATTGCTGTTTACGAAATATCTGCCGCCGTAGATACCGCGGGCGACAGTTTTAGCCGCGGCGCCTTCCGCGTTAAGGCATATCCCGCCTTTACTGCCGTATTGAGGATCCGCCTTAAATACGCCGCTGTACGCCGTGTCCGCGGAAGCAAAGGGAAGCTTTACTCCTATCGCGTCGTAGGCGGCTTTTATTACGTCAAAGGTAGAAGCACCGGTCGCCGCGGTTGCCGCCGCCGAAAGCTTTTGTCTGTCCGCGGATGAAAGGGCAGAGCCGACGTAAACGGGAGTATTGTTGAGCGTAACGCCGCCCGCTTTAGTGGTTTTATACTCAATAAAGCTGTCTTTTTTGGCGCTCGCGTCGACGGTCACGGTATAGGTCTGAGTTTTTGTTTCGCCCGCGGCGAGAGAAAGAGTAAAGTTGTTGCTGCCCGATTTGAGCGTAAGTCCGGCGGGAAGAACGTCGGTGACAGCTACCGTGCGCGGCTCGTTATTAAGGTTCTTGACGACTATCGTAAAATCGACCGTGTCGCCGGGGTTCACGGACACGCCTTCGGGCGCGCTCGTCAGCTTGTAAGCCACGATATGCAGCATATTTTTCGCTCTGTTCACGGCGTCCTCGGTGGGCTTAAGCTTGCTGTAATCGGGGCGGATTATCCTTGTTGTGAAAACTTCGCCCGGTTCAAAGTGATAGGACAGTCTGTGAGGGTCGATAAGAAAATCTATTTTGTCCACTCTTATACCGCCGTAACCCTCGTGCGCGTCGACGTTGCCGTTTTTATTGTAGTCCGCGTTGCCGCCGCCGATACGCGAGCTTGACGAGCACTGCATAACGTATCCGTTACCGAGGTATATAACGCCGTGACCGCCGGTGTTGTCGGGGTTGCTGTACGCTATAACGTCGCCCGGCTGTAAAGTTTCGATTATGTCCTGTATGACCGTCTCTTCCGCTCTGTCTGTGCCGGGAGTATGCTCGTAAACTATGAGGGGCGTAAGCTCGGGCGTGCTGTTATAGGTAAGAGCTCTTGAACGGTTTTCGGGCAGGGCGTAGTTGTACGCAGATTTTAAAAGCGACCATACGAAAGCCGTGCAGTCAAGGTAAAGGGTCTTCTGCGGGGTGCCCTCCTCGGGGTCGCCCGTGCCGTCTACCGTGCGACGGTAGAAGGTAAAGCCTAAGCGGTCGGTCGCGCGCTGGTCGTACTGAATGCATATATGGCGGTCGTAATACGCCCACGCGGTAGCAAGAAAAGCGTCGTAACCCGCGGGGAATTTTTGGTTTTTAAAACGCGGGTCGTCTTCAAGTTTTATGATGGGATAAGGCGAAGGCTTGGCGGCTGAGGCAGGCTTTGAGCCGAAGACGAACTCGTGCGCAGCCTGCTGTAAAAGCTTTGCCTCGTCGGCTGTTAAGGACGCGCTGAACTCTTTGCCGTAGGGCGATTTGCCGAATATCGAGGCGTAGAGAACGCAGGCGATATAGTAGGAACCTGCCGCGCTCGGTGAGCGCAGGTCGCGCAGGTAAAGATCCATTTTCGAGCTTGCGTAATTTGCGTTGAAGTAAGTATAAGCGTCACCGAGCTGAACGAGCTTTGCGCCGGGCGCCTGCGCCGCCATCTTTTCCGCAATAGCGTGAATTTTATCGTCGTGCTCTTTTCCGGATATATCTTTAACGCTCATTTTTTCGGAAAAGAAGGTGCAGCCGTCTTTGTACGCGGGCGG
>JAFSVO010000021.1 GCA_017444965.1 Clostridia bacterium
CGCTCGCCCGGGGATATTTTTACTATAAAAACAGACTTAAGTCAGACGCCGGTAAGGTCAAAGGCGGGAACGAAATCGTTAGATGCGGACGACCTTTCCTGCATAAAGCCCTCCATTCCGAGCTTTTTCGCGTAAGACGCAACCGAGGAATACTCAAAGCTCGTTATTTTCCGGTTTATCTCGGGGTATTTTTCGCAGGCGGGCGTCGGCGTAAACTGGCTCATAAGGCTCAATAAATAGCTTCCGCGCGGCAAAAGGGAGGAAAGCCCGTCAAGCGCGGCTAAAGAGTCGCGCCGCGCGCCGGGCAAAACGAGATGCCGCACCAAAAGCCCGGATTTTAAAGTGCCGTCGGGCGCGTATTCAAGGGCGGGCGCGAGGGCGTGCATTTCAAGTATCGCCGCGCAGGCGCGCTCATAATAGTCGGGCGCGCCTAAATAGCGCTTTGAAAGATAGGGGTCGCGGCACTTTAGGTCGGGCATGAAAATACTCGCGTACCCTTTAAAAAGGCGCACCGTCCCGGGCTTTTCATAGCCGCCGCAGTTTATCGCCACCGGGACAGCGGGCTTCGCTTCCTCAAGCGCCTTTATTATCTGATATGAATAGTGAAAGGGCGTTACAAGGTTTATGTTGTGCGCGCCTTTCTCTTCAAGCTCGCGGAATATGTCGGCGAGGCGGGATACAGACACCTCTTTCCCGAAATTTTCGTGCGATATTATATGATTCTGACAGAAGACGCATTTAAGCGTACAGCCGCTGAAAAAGACGGTGCCCGAGCCGCGCGTGCCCGATATGGGCGGCTCTTCCCAGAAATGGAGCGCGGCGCGCGCGACGCGCGCGTTTTCACCGCCGCCGCAGAAGCCCCGCGTTTTATTCCTGTCAACGTCGCATCCGCGCGGACATAACGTGCATAAGGACAAGCTCTCACCCCTTCCCCGTTAGTATATCACGGAAAGGCGGTATGGACAACGGTAAAAAAAGCGTGATATAATTAAAAGGTCAAATCAAGGCTTGACGCGGGAAAACGGCGTTCTTGACGACCGCCGAAGGAGTTTTATATGAAATTTTCGTTAAAACAGTACCCCGAGCTGCGCAAAAAAACGCTGAAAATGGATATTCCGGATCTTTTGCGCCACATAACGTGTCCCGATATCACGGCGGGCAAAGACGAGATCCCCGAGGGACAGACCTGCTTTTTTATCCACCCCGCCGAAATGGAAAAAGCAAGGGAAATCGCGCGCGCCGTAAACGACGGGAAAAAGGAAAAGACGCTTCTTGTCGCCGATATGGAATACGGCGCGGGGAACGCTTTAAAGGGCGCGACCGCCTTTCCCTCGATGTGGGCCGCGGCGCGGGCAAAAGACCCCGAGCTTGCCTATCTTATGGGAGCGGTAACGGCGAAGGAAGGGTTATCCGCGGGGTATCACTGGACCTTCGGGCCGTGCGTCGACATTCTCGGCAACCGCGAAAATCCCATAGTTTCGGTGCGGTGCGCGGGCGACGGCGCGGAGACGGTTTTAAAGTACGCCGGCGCGTATTTTAAAGGGGTCCGCGACGGGGGTATGATAGCGACTTTAAAGCATTTTCCGGGTGACGGCTTTTGCTCGGACGACCAGCATATCACGACGCCCGAAAACCCGCTTTCAAAGGATGAATGGGACGCGTCTTTCGGCAGGGTCTATTCCGAACTTATAGAGGAAGGCGCGCCGGCGGTCATGCCGGGGCATATTTCGCTTCCCTGCTGCGACGAGCCGGACGGGGAAAACGGGCTTTACCCGCCCGCGACCCTTTCAAAGCGCGTTCTTACCGGGCTTCTGCGTGAAAAACTCGGCTTTGAGGGCGTGATCGTTTCGGACGCGCTTATAATGGGCGGTTTTTGCAATTATATAAATCTTTACGACGGGATAGCGCGCTTTTTGGAGGCGGGCGGCGACTGCCTGCTCTTTACGGCGGCGGACGGTAATCTGTGCCGCGAAATGAAAAAACGCGTCGAAAACGGGCAGCTTAAGCTTAAAACGCTGCAAAACGCGGCTTACAGAATGCTTTGCTTTTCAAAACAGTATTTTGAGGACGCGGAAAAAAGAGAAAAAATACGTTTGGACGAGGCGGAATGTAAAAGGATCGCGCGGCTTTTGACCGAAAAGTCGGTCGAAACAGTCCGCGACAGGGCGGGGCTTTTGCCGATAAAAGACCCGAAAAGCCTTCGCGTCCTTCACGTCGTTTTGTCAATTCCGGGCACTCCCGAAAGCGCTTTTGAAAGGACGAACGAGCTGACGGGGCGCTTTAAAGCCGCGTTTGCCTCGGCTGTGGAAGTGCGCGACCCGGGCGGGGACAATATCCGCAAAGCCGTGCAAAACGGAGAATGCGACCTTGTTATCTGTTCGGTGCACAACAGAATGAGCTACGGGCTTAATAACGTAAAGCTCGCGGGGCCTGTGGCGAGAAATATGATGCACGGATGGATGAGATACGGCGTTCCCGCCGTTTTTATCTCGCTGAGCGATCCTTTTTTCGGAGAAACGTTTAAAGCCGCGGCGGATACGGTCATAAACACATACGGATACAACGAATATACCGCTGACGCCGTTCTGGAAAGATTACTTAAAGGACCCGCCCGCGCGTAAACCGCCCTAAAAGGTTTTACCGCAAAAGGCGATATGGACAAGCGGGAAAAAGAGTGATATAATTATTCAGTTAAATAGCTTGAAAGCGAAGGGGTGTTTTTATGAAATACGGGTTCGTCAAAACGGCGGCTTGTTCGCCCGAAATAAAGGTAGCCGACTGCGCGTTCAACGCGGCTTCCTGCGTTAAAAGCATTAATGGCGCGGCGCAGGCGGGCGCTTCCGTCGTGCTTCTGCCGCGGCTTTGCCTTACGGGCGCGACCTGCGGCGATCTGTTTTTGAGCCGCAGAGTTTGCGACGCGGCTTTAAAGGCGCTTTTGTTCGTCACGCGCGAAACGGCGAAATCGAATTGCGTATCCGTGCTCGGGCTTCCCATGCGGCTTGACGGCGAGATATACGACTGCGCCGCGGTCATATCGCGCGGGGTCGTTCTGGGCATAGTTCCGAGGACCGCGTCCGAGGGCGTTTTTTCAGCCGGAAAGACGGCTTCCTTAAACCTCGACGGAAAGACGGTACTCTTTTCGCCCGACCTCGTTTTCAGATACGCGAAAATGCCCGACTTAAGCTTTAATATAGAGATAGACGAGAAAAAGGCGGTTTCGGCGCCGCTCGCCCTCGTCCTTTCGGCGCAGCCCGAAACGACCGTCTCCGAAAGCGCGCGCAGAGCGGCGCTTACGGCAAGGTCAGCGGACGAAAAGCGCGGCTTCGTTTTCTGCTCGGCGGGCCCGGGCGAAAGCACGGGCGACGGCGTTTACGCGGGGCATAAAATGATAATCGAAAACGGAGTTATGCTCGCGGAGGGAAAGCCCTTCGGCGACGAAAGGATAATATCAGAGCCCGACCTCGACCTGCTTTCCAATATCTGCAAAAAGAAAAACGGCGAAGAAGTCGTTTTCGATATAAGCGTTACGAGAACGCGTCTTACCCGCGTTATAGAAAAAGACCCCTTCGCGCCGTCCGGGCGCGACCTTGACGCGCTTTGCGAAAAGGCGCTCGCGATACAGACCGAGGGGCTTAAAAAGAGGATGCTCCATACCCGCTCGAAAAAAGCTGTCATAGGCGTGTCCGGCGGGCTTGACTCGACGCTGGCGCTTATAGTTGCGGCGCGCGCCTGCTCGCCCGAGGGGGTCTTCGCCGTGACGATGCCCTGCTTCGGCACGAGCGAAAGGACAAAGAGCAACGCCGAAAAGCTCTGCGAAAAGCTTGATATCCCCATCAAAAAGATAGACATTTCCGAATCGGTCAAAAAGCATTTTGAGGATATAGGACATCCTCTTGAAGTTACGAACGTGACCTTTGAAAACGCCCAGGCGCGCGAGCGCACACAGATACTTTTCGATATAGCGAACGACGTCGGCGGGCTTGTCGTGGGCACGGGCGACCTGTCGGAGCTGGCTTTGGGCTTTGCCACCTATAACGGCGACCACATGAGCTCTTACGCCGTGAACGCGAGCGTTCCCAAAACCTTTATGCGCCATATTATAAGACACGTCGCGAAAAA
>JAFSVO010000249.1 GCA_017444965.1 Clostridia bacterium
CGTCGTAAAGCGCGGGGTCGATATTCTTGCCCGGCACCAGAAGCGCGTTGTTGGTAACGACGCTTACGGTGTAGGCGAGCTTAAAGGTAATCGCTTTTCCGCCCGCGCTGTAGGTGACCTCAACGTTGATGGGGAGCGCCGTGCCGTTAACTACGTCTTTTATCGTAACGGTATTGTTTTCAATATCCGCGACGTCGTGATTCATAGAGACCCACTTTATAGCGGCGCCGTATTTGTTGTTTTCGTCGTGCCACATCTCTTCGTTATTGGTCACGGTAAGGCCGGTATGCGAGGCTATCTCGGATATGATGTAACTGCGAACTTCTTCCGAAGTTACGGGGCCTATCACAACGTTGTCGAAAGCTATTTCGCCGTTGCCCTCAAGGGGTATCCCGTCAAAGGTCGCCGTGGCGATAAGGGTCACGGTCTGCTCGTCGTTCGAGCGCTGTATCTGCACGACGTTCTGCTCGGTGCCGTCTAAATTGCGCTGTACCCAGTTAAGGCGCACCTCAAAGGGATTTGCCGATTGGATGTCGCTTTCTGTCACCTTGGCGGGCAGTATCATGTTCGTATTGATCGTCTCGCGGAAAAGCCCCGAAAGGTAAGCGCTTATCTCATCTTTTGAGGGGCAGAGGAACTGTCCCTCGGCTGAGAACTCAAAGGCGATATAATCCTGCGCTTCGATAGTGCCTTCATAGTACGAAATTATCGTCGCCGTAAGGGTGACCTGCTCGTCGTAGGACGGCTTGTTGTAAGCGCCAGTCGTGGCGTTAAGCACCGCGCTGTTTGAAGAGCTCCAGTAAATATCTGCGGTATATCCGTCCTGATAGGTAAGCTTGCTTACAAGATTTAAGTTGCCCGTAAGCGTGCGCTGTGAATAATAGACGCTCGTAAGCCTCTCTTTATAGAAGGTGACCGCGGGGGAAGCGTCCTTTTTATAGCGGGCGTATACCGAAAGCGCGCTTTCAAGGGTTTGGAAGTTCACTCCGACCGTTTCGGCGAAAGAAGCCGACCAGACGCCGCCGTAAAAGCCCGTATACGCGGGCAGCTGAGGTACGGTAGTAAGGCTTTTGCCTTTTATAACCGATTTCACGCGGTAAACTTGTCCTTCTTTATCGAAGAAGGTGACGTTTACACGGTTGCCGAGCTGCATCTCGTTATTCGCTAAATACTGTTGTATACGCACCGCGTCGGCTATGGTTATCTCTCTGTCGTAATAAGCGTCTGCCAAGGCAAGCTTATATTCCGAAAGCTCGCGCATTTCGGCAAGATACTGGCGCAGATGAGTTACGTCGGCTATAGAAACCGTGTGGCTTAAGTTCACGTCGCCGAAATTATATATTTCAAGCGGCGCAAAGTCGGTTTCTATAGGCAAGGGATAAAGCTCGCCGTCTATCATTGTGTGCGCTTCTTTGGCGTAGCCGCCGTCTATATAAATGTAGGTATAGGTATCCGGACCTATGTCTTCGGCGACCTTAAAGGTAAGAACGGCAAGGTTAGTTTTTGAATAAAGGTTTTCGCTTGTGCGCGTGTAGCTTATATGCACCGCGCCGTCCTTGGGCGTTATCTCGATATCGCCGGGCAGATTTTCCGCCGCGGCTGCGCTTAAAAGAGTTACGTGCTCGGTATCAAAGCCGAGCTGAAGCTCAAAGTCGATAAGCCCCGAGCCTTCTTCCAGATAAAGGGTAGTCGATACCGTATCGCCCGGCGCCGCCTCAAAGGGCGTCGTTTTGAAGAGGGCGGGGCTGTAATCGTCGGCGTTAACTGCTATGCATGCGGTGAACGCCAGACAGATTATAACGGCTGTTAAGTATAGATACTTTGATATTTTTTTCATAGCGTTCACCTCCTTAATCATTACCTGTTTGTTCCGTAGTAACTTTTTCCGTCGCAGTCGTGTACATTTCGGGATAAAGTTTATTCTTGTACGCGGCGATAAGACTGTCCTCGGTAAAGAACTGCACCCAGAACTCATCCCAGGTCACAGGTTCGCCAGTGCCCCAGTGCTCGTAGTACGCCACGTTGTTCTGCAGCCAGGCGCGACAGGTACCTTGAATAGTGGTAAGCAGGCAATAGCTGTAATTGCCGAATATCCATTCGTCGTCGACAAGATATTCTACCTGATACTTCATAGGCATTTTTACCGTATATTTGACTATCTTCCATTGTAGTGGCGCGCCGGATGCGTTAAAATAACCGGCATCGTATGTCTTGGTTATTGTTAAGCTGTTATTGGTAGAAAGAGCTATTGAAGAGTTTGTGCTTTTACCGAGAGCGAGTGATGTACGATCTGCTATTTGCTTTGTAATTGTTTTTGTTTGAGCAGAGTTTTCAACCGTAACTTCGTTATGACTTGTTGTATAACCAGTTCTGCTTCCTCCATCGTCTCCTTTTTTATCGCCTTCTACTGTTGTAGTCGTCGTACCATCTGTCCAGTGTTGACTAGAAGACACATCTAATCCAGCTTCTATTGTTATTGTTTCTTTACCAATGAGCGGCAATTCCAAAGTGGTTTCTGATGAAGCGTTATCGTGTATTGTTTCGTTTAACCCCCAATCATAATTGTCGACAATTGAAACCGTTTTACTTGTATTATAAGACTCTGTTTTATTATCCGTAGTGGTTTTAACGGTACTGGGACCCGTTTCTGTCGTTTCAATATCCGTATATCCATAATTAGTTGTCGAGACGGTTTCAGTGCTTTTTCCTTTAGTATCTGTTATCGAATTACCAGTAGTGTAACTAATTTGCATAGAATTGTTGCTTGACCAGTCGGTCAGGCTGTCATCAACCTCCATAATCAATGATTCCGAGTAGTCATACGGATCATAGAATGCCAAACGCGTATTATCGTTCAAATAGTAATACGCAACCGACTCGGGCGAGTAGTAAACGTACTCGTACCACTTCTTTTCAGCCGCAATAGCGCTTGCCGCGGAGGTAAGCTGGGGCGGTTCGGCTATCTCGCCGGTTATGTCGCTTATGTCGATCTTGCCGTGAACGCTCTCTTTTCCGTTCATTTCGGAAAGGATGTTCACGCCGGTCGCTGCGGCGGCAGTTGAGCTTGCCACCATAATGACCGCCAACAGCAGCGCCGCGGCAACTACGCCGGGTACTTTGCGTGTTTTCTTTTTCATGCTTTCACTCCTTATGTTTTTGTTTATCCAAATATAAATATTTCCGTATCGTAAGCGACGCTGTCGGTATAAACCTCTTCGTCGCCGCGCCGCGCGAATATCTCTTTCGTCGCGGTTTTAAGGGTCGTTTTCCAGCATCCGCTTTGGCGGCAGGAAAACGTAAGTGCGGTTATCCCGGAAGGCTCTTTTATCATTTCGCCGGAATAGTTTACCGTGACCCTTCCCTCTTCTTCATCGTTTTTTACGGCAACGCCCTCTTTTGTATTTTCGGCGCCCTTGAACTTAAGAAGTTTCGGATCATACTCCGCTTCAATAGTAAAGCCGCTGCAGCCGACGCCGCCGTCAAGCCTTAAAGGCACAATAATCGGTTTTTTTCCTTCGGCGTAGACCGCGCCGCCGAGGACAACGTTTTCAGCGTCATTATCCAAAGGCGCAAACTGCGCGTAGGCGTCGGTGTCTGCGCTTATGCCGAAAAGCTGTTCCGACCAGCCTTTGAAAACGTATCCCGGCTCGTTTACCTCAGGCGGCAGAGCGTAACCCCCGCTCTTTACCGTCTGCTCTTTTAATAAGTCGCCCTCTTTGCCGAAAAAGCGCACGGTATAACAGGTGTCTGTCTCTTCTTTTTGCGTTGATTTCCCTGCCCCGGTAAACACGCCCGACAAAATCAGAAAACTTATGATCGCGCCCGCAAGCACTATCGCCGCGGCGATAAGCAGATCGCGGCGGTTTGTTTTTTTACCGTCCATAGGCGTTACCCGTTCTTGGGGTTAAGGTGCACGACGCCCGAAATAAGCGAATACTCGCAGGGTACTATATCGTCCCCCGAAAGCGCTACCATATCCACTATCTCTATTTCTATGACCGAATCGCACGCCTCTGCCGTGACTGCCTGAAACTTAAGCTCGCACAGATCGAAGCCTTTCGTTACGTTTTCAGCGCTTAAATAGTTTGCTTTTATAACGCCGCGCTCTTCCCCGTTCAGGATAAGCGCTTCGTCTTTTGCGTCACAGCCGAGATATTTAAGTTGCGACGAATCGTATTTAAGCCGAAAATCGACCGCGCACATATTTACCTTTCCGAATATGCCCGGCGCTACCGTTACCGTTTCCCCGATAACGGCATACGCCGCGGGGATCGCAAAGACGTTATTATATGCCGAAACGTCCTGATAACGGTCTTTTTTCTCGTTTTCACGCTCTTTATAAACAAGCGTTTTATCGGTTTTCCTATCCGTCTTTACGCTTTTAAACTTAGGCTTTTCGATAATTACCTCTTTTGCCTCAAGATGGGGCATAAGGTCTTCCGTGTTTGCAGTCTGCGACGCGTCGGTCGGTGCGGCAGGTTTTCCGCATGCGCACAAAAGCACCAAGATCGCCAGAAACGCCCCGGTAAGCGCAATATTATATTTTTTCATCGGATAACGATCACTCCTTCGCACGCCGTATGATCCGCTTTCGACAATACGGTCGAATCGGCGGGGTCTATATATATGACCGAAACGGGCTCAGGCTTCAAGGACGCAGCGCCTTTGTTTTTCGCGCGGAAGACGACCTCAATTATATCCCCGCCTTCGTTTATATTAGACGTTGTTTGGAAGTTAAGACGGATATATTTTTTGTCTGCTGCATGATTTGCAAGCAAATCAAAGGAAAGAGCAGTATTCATACTTACAAACTCAAGCTCGTCGTCATAACGAAGACGCAGGTCAAAGGCGCAAAGATTTACCGTACCCGAAAGCTTTACCGTGACCCGGACCTCGTCTCCGGCTTCAGCCGACGCCGACGATACCGTAAAGATATTTGCCGCCGCATCTTCCGTATATATGGCAGGTATAACCGTGTCTTCAAAAACGTTCTTATAATCGGCGCCCCATTTTACGAAGACAAAACCGTCGCGTTCCGGCGGCGAGGGAGGTATAGCCGTTTGACCTGAAAATATATTTTGCTCAAAGACAGTTTGTCCGGTATGATCCGTAAAGCGCACTGTCACTTTTCCCGCGTAACCGCAAAGCGGCACGTTCGTTTCCGAGTCGACAAGCATTATTTTTATGTTGTCATACGGCAAGGAAAGCGTTTGGGAAGCGGTATGCGGCTCTTCATCCGTTATAAAGCCGTCCGTTTTCGTTTCGCACAAACGCCCGCCGAGGTATGTCGCTGTAATTGCCGTGGCACGGACGCCTGTTTCTTCGCTTGTAACGCTGTAAACGATACGCTCAGGCGTGCATTCCGAAACGGCTATTTTATATGCCTCTTCCGCCGCCGCCGATACAGCGAGCGCCAAGAATATAAATGCAGAAACAAACGCTATACGCAGAAGCGTATGAATGACCTTTCTCACTTACTTAACAACCCCTTTTTCCGTTTCATTACGACAGCGTTATTGTGCAATAGGTCAAGGTATACGGTGCGTTTACCGTTTCAAGCTGATCGTCGGTCATTATTATTTCAACCGGTTTAAGCGAGACCACAGATTCTGTTACCTTATCATTTGTCGCCTCAAAAACAGCCTTCAACACGGTTTTGTCGCCGCCTATATTATTGACGTCCGCAAAGTTTACCGCTATGCTTCCATCACTCTCCGAAGAATGAGCATATACCTTAAGCCCGCATTCCGTATCAAGTTCCCGCAGTTTAAGCTCATCCCTGTCGTAAAGAACGCGGATATCAAAGCCGCACAGTTTTACTTTACCGCAAAGAGTCAGCGTAACCTCTGTACCTGAGCCTGTTTGTTTTGCTTCGAGCAGGAAAAGGTTATCCTCCGTTTTGCCGGCCTCGCTCGCTTTAACTCCTTCATAGGTCTTCTGCGGTTTCTGCGCCAAGGGATCATTACCGCCGTCTGTGCTGCCGGAGTTATTTCCCTCTCCGGCGTTATTTCCGCCGCCGCCCGAGGGTGAAGCTTGCGTTTCATTACCCGCGCTTTGGGCGCCGCCGTCCGACGCGGGAACAGTACCCGAGTTATCGGGCACGGGCGCGTTCTGCGGCGTTAACTGTTTGCTGAATCTTACGAATATAGCGGCTATTTGACTGCGCGTGGCGGTGCCCTTCGGGGCGAGAAGGGCGTCGGAAACGCCGTTTATAAGCCCCGCTTTTACCGCCCACGCCATACCGTCTTTTGCGTAGGCGCTGATCTGTGACGCGTCGGTATATGCGCCGAGGTCGGCTTTGTCTGACTTATCTTTTCCTTTATATCCCGCGTAGCGGAAAAGGATGGACACGATCTGTTCGCGCGTGACGGTATCGTCCGGGGCGAAGCGGGTGCTGTCGTAGCCGTTGACTATTTTATTTTCGGAAGCCCACGAGACGGCGTCAAAAAAGTATTGCCCTTCTTTTACGTCGGTAAAAGAAGCCTTCTGTGCCTGCGGTTTTCCGTCAAGCCGCCACAGCACGGTTACCGCCATAGCGCGGGTAGTCTTGCCGTTCGGGGTGAACTTGCCGTTCCCCGTGCCCGACAAAAGCCCTTTTTCCGCGGCGTACAGGACGTCTGCGTAAAACCAGTCGGAAGGCGTAACGTCGGAAAACGAGACGGCGGCGGTATCGTTCGTTTCCGCATACGCCGCAAAAGATAAAACCCATATTATTAATACAGAGAGAGCCGCCGCAAATCTTTTTTTCACTTTTATTCCCCCGCAAGTTTTTATTCGCCGACCTACGCCCGGCGTTTCACAATGCTGACTTTTTGAAACGGTTTGTAGTACAATTATTTTGATATTTTTGTGTATACAAATTTTGTCAAAAAATAAAGCGCCGTTCGTCTGAAAACCTCAAACGGGCGCGTCTGTTATTCGGCGGCATGGAGTTTTCTTTTTTGCGCTTTACTTGTTTTTTAAGTTTAAAAATCTTTTTTTAAACCGTTTCAAAAAGTCAAGGCTTCGAAACGGTTTTTAAGAGATAATTTCGGTAATTCCGATAAAAAGTCGTATGGCTCAGACCGAGGTGCGAAGCGGCGTCGCGAGTGCTCAGAGTCCCGCTTGAGCATTCTTCGCAAACCGCCTCGAACCCTTCGGGCATAACCGTCGGGACGCGCCCGAGTTTTTTGCCCTTAGCCTTTGCCGCGGCTATGCCCTCGGCCTGCCTTTGCCTTATAAACTCGCGCTCGGTCTGCGCGACGTAGCTTAAAAGCTGAAGCACTATGTCGGCGATAAGCGTGCCCGTAAGGTCGCGCCCTTGCCGCGTATCGAGAAGCGGCATATCGAGCACGACGACGGCGACCTGCTTTTTCTTGGTTATGACGCGCCACTGTTCAAGGATCTCCTCATAATTTCTGCCTAAACGGTCGATGCTTTTGACGTAAAGAACGTCTCCCGGCCTCAGCTTTTTCAAAAGACGAAGATACTCGGGGCGAAGGAAGTCTTTCCCCGACTGCCTGTCGGTAAAAATATTTGCCTCCGGTATCCCGCAGGATCTTAAAGCGATAAGCTGCCTGTCCGTGTTCTGCTCTTTCGTAGACACTCTTATATACGCGTATTCCGCCATATCTCTTCCTCCTTATGAAAAAACGAACTGCGGCAGAAAGTGCGGCAGTTCGTTTACGTTATATAATTTTTAATTCGGCGTCGTTTGTTTTAAAGCCTTTTAAGTTTTTCGCGAAGATCCTCTATCCTGTCGGGCGTAAGCTTTCCGCCGAAGCGCTTTAAAGCGTCGTTTTAGGTCATGCCCTGCGCCAGCGCGAAAAAGGGGCTGCGGGCGGCTTTCGGGAACTCGCGCTCAAGCAAAGCGCGCCCTTCTTTTCTCGCCGTTATCTCTCTTATCCTGACGTTTCCGTTCTTTATATCCGTAAAAAATCACCTCGTTTATGGATACGATTTTTCCCGACAAAATATGACTATACGGAAAGTTATAAACAGTTTCAACAGAGTTTTCAACAGAACGCCCTTATGAATAGCTTTACGCGGATATTGTAAAAAAAGGTCGTCCATCCGTTCGGTTTTTCCGTACTCTTTTTATACGGCAAGTTGACCCGCCTTTACAACGCAAGTTTTGAAAGGTTTTCGCTTAACGGCATGGTCGCGTAACAGTTCTGCGAGCTGTTTCCGACGTTGCCCGCGAGGTACTCGTAATAGGCCTGGCAGGCGATCATCGAGCCGTTGTCGCCGCAAAGCGAAAGGGGCGGATAATATACTTTTATACCCTTTTTCCCGCATTCCTCCGAAAGGCGCGCGCGTAAAAAGCTGTTCGCGGCGACCCCTCCCGCCGCGACTACGGTCTTTCGCCCGGCGCTTTCGGCCGCGGCGACGACCCTCGGGACTATACTGTCGCATACGGCGTCGTTTATCGCGGCGGCAATATCGGCGACCGGTACCTCCTCGCCCTTTTGCGTAAAGTTATGTATAAGATTTACCGCGGCGGTCTTTACGCCGCTGAAGGACATATCGAAAGGCGCGTCCTCTATGACGGCTCTCGGCAGTCTGAACCTTTTCGGGTCTCCTTTTTTCGCCGCTCCGTCCATCGCGGCGCCGCCGGGATACGGAAGCCCCATGACCCTCGCCGTCTTGTCGAACGCTTCGCCCGCGGCGTCGTCCCTCGTCGTTCCCAGAACCTCCATATCGGTATAGCCGCGCACGTCGGCTATGACGGTATGCCCGCCCGACGCGACGAGCGCGCAGAAGGGCGGCTCAAGCTCCGGAAACGCTACGTAGTTCGCGGCGATATGCCCCCTGATATGATGCACCGGTATAAAGGGGACGCCGAGCGACAGCGCCGCCGCTTTGCCGAAATTCGCGCCGACTAAAAGCGCGCCTATAAGCCCCGGCGCGCAGGTCGCCGCGACGGCGTTTATATCGCGCGGGGATATCCCCGCTTTTTTTACAGCCTCCAAAGCGACGAAGGACACCTTTTCTACATGCTTACGCGAGGCTATCTCGGGTACTACGCCGCCGTATTCGGCGTGCATGTCCACCTGTGAAAAAACGACGTCGGAAAGAATCTTCCGCCCGTTTTCGCTTATCGCCGCCGCCGTCTCGTCGCAGGAGCTTTCTATCGCGAGTATCAGCATTTATTTATCCTCCGTGCAAAGCGTGTAAAGAATGGCGTCTTCCCGCGGTTTTTCGTAATAATTCCGCCGCCGTCCGCATATTTTAAAGCCGTGCTTTTCGTAAAGGGCGCGCGCCGGCGCGTTGCTTTCGCGCACCTCAAGGTTTACGTATTTTACGCCGCGAAGTCCTTCGAGCAGCGCGTTTAAAAGCGTATCGGCAAAGCCCTGCCTGCGTTTGTCCGGCCGCACGGCGACGTTCGTTATCTCGCATACGTCGTCTATCACCCGCGTGCCGACGTAACCCGTCACCGCCTCGCCCTCTCTTAAAACGAAATAGCGGGCGAGAGGGTTTGAAAGCTCTTCTTCTATGCTCTTTTCGCTCCACGGATCTGTAAAACAGAGTTTTTCTATTTCGGCTATCTGCGCAACGTCGGCGGCGGTCAGCCCGGATATTTTCATATCATCCCTTGGCGTCATAAAGATTATCCCCCGAAGACACGTCGGCCGTAAGCGTCACCGAAAGGCGCGCCGCGTTTTCCATCTCTTCTTTTAAAAGCGCCTTGACATGCTCCGTATCTTCTTTTCTGCACTCTATGATAAGCTCGTCGTGCACCTGAAGCACGAGCCGCGCCCGCAGTTTTTCTTTTTTAAGGCGGTCACGCACGTCGATCATCGCCTTTTTGATTATATCGGCGGCAGAGCCCTGTATCGGCGCGTTTAAAGCGACCCTTTCGCCGAAGGCGACGATATTTCTGTTACTTGACCTAAGCTCGGGCAGGTATCTGCGCCTGCCGAAAATAGTCGAGACGAAGCCGTTTTTCGCCGCGTCCTTTTTTACGCGCTCCATATATTCGCGCACGCCCGAAAAATGCTCAAGGTAAGCGTTTATATACCCCTGCGCCTCTTTTACCGAAACGCCTATGTCCTGCGCGAGCGAAAACGCAGAAATGCCGTAAACTATGCCGAAGTTGACCGCCTTCGCGCGCGACCGCATAAGGGGCGTTACCATTGAAACGGGCACTCCGAAAGCGCTTGCCGCCGTAACGCGGTGGATATCCTCGTCTTTTTCGAACGCCTCTTTCATAGCGTCGTCGTCCGCGATATGCGCGAGGATGCGAAGCTCTATCTGCGAATAGTCGGCGTCGACGAAAATGTTCCCCTCGCGGGGGATAAAGCATTTGCGTATCTCCGCTCCCTCTTCGCGGCGGACGGGCAGATTCTGCAGATTGGGGTCGGTCGACGAAAGCCGCCCGGTCGCCGTGACCGTCTGATTAAAGGTCGTGTAGACCGCGCCGTCCTTTTTTATCGCCTTGAAAAGTCCCTCGACGTAGGTCGATTTGAGCTTAGTAAGCTTTCTGTAATCGAGTATTTTTTCTATTATCTCGCTGTGAAAGCGAAGGGACGACAGCGTATCGGCGTCGGTTGCGTAGGCGCCCGTTTTGTTCTTTTTGCCGTGAGGCAGCCCCATTTTATCGAAAAGCACGTCGGAAAGCTGCTTGGGCGAACTTATGTTGAACCGCTCTCCCGCGAGGGCGTATATCTCTTCCGCAAGCGCCTCCGCCTTTGCGCCCGTTTCTTCGCCGAAAGCCGAAAGCCGCTCTTTGTCGACTGATATTCCGGCGTTTTCCATCTCGGCTAAAACGGCGCTCGTCGGAAGCTCGATATCGCGCATAAGATCAAGCTGAGAGGTATCGGAAAGCGCCTTTTCGAGCGGCTCTCTTAAAGCCGCGTCGGCGGCGCAGTATAATGCCGCCGCCTTCATGCTCTCTTCCCCGCCGCCTAAAAAATCGAGCGCGTCGCCGTCGTTAAAAAGCGGCTCGGGCAAGGTCGCCGAAAGATACCTTTCGGCAAGCCGCCTTACCGAATGGTCGCCCTCGGTCGAATCAAGCAAGTAATCTGCGAGCGCAGAGTCGAAAACGAACCGCGGCGGCTCGACGCCTTCTTTTAAAAGCGCCGACGCCAGCGTCTTGCAGTCGTGCGCGTTAACGCTTTTTCCGCTTATCCCGCGAAGGAAAGCGTTAAAAGCGTTTCCCGTCTGTATCGAATTGAAAACGTACGTCCCGCTTTTGTCGGTAAACGCGGCTACGTTCATTTCACGGCTGAGCAAAAGCGTTATTTCGTCTTCAATATTGCCCGCAAGCGCCGTAAGCTCCTTTTCGTCCGATATGATTTTGTATTCGGGCGCTTTCCATGCGCTTTCAGGCCTTTCGGGCGCGGGGGACGAGCGCAGAAGACTGAGCTTTGATATTATCGACTTTAAACCTAAGTCGCTCAAAAGGTCGTAAAGCCCGTCGGGGTCGCCCTTTCCGGGTGAAAGCTCGGCAGGCTTCGCCGTTATCGGCGCCGTCACGCAGCCGGTCGCGAGCTCATAGCTCAAATACGCCATATCGCGGTCGGCTTTCAGCTTTTCCCTGACCGACGCGCTTATTTTCCCGTCCTCTATATTTTCATAAACTTTATCGAGCGAGCCGAAGTCGCACAAAAGCTTTAAAGCGCCCTTTTCGCCAATACCGCGCACGCCGGGTATGTTGTCCGACGCGTCGCCCATAACAGCTTTAAGATCGACTATTTTATCGGGCGTAAGGCCGCAGTATTTTTCGGCGAAGACCTTTTCGTCGTAAAGCTCGGTTACGCTGTTTCCCATTCTTGTCGTGATAAGCGCGACGCGCGCGCCCTGCGCTATGAACTGTAAGCTGTCGCGGTCGCCCGTGACTATGACGCATTCAATGTTTTCTTTTCCGCTCTCTCTGGCGAGCGTGCCTAAAAGGTCGTCCGCCTCATACCCTTCAACCTCCATACGCGGCACGCCCATTTTATCGAGTATATCCTTAATTATAGGCATCTGCGCGCAAAGGTCCTCGGGCATGGGCTTTCTCTGCGCCTTATACCCCTCGTACTTCAAATGGCGGAAGGTCGGCGCCTTTAAATCAAAGCACACGCAGACGAGCTCGGGCGAAAAATCGTCGAGCAGTTTAAAATACATATTCAAAAAGCCGTAAACGGCGTTGGTCGGCACGCCCTTCGGGCTCGAAAGCGGGCGCACGCCGTAATAGGCGCGGTTTATAAGGCTGTTTCCGTCTATCGCCAAAAGCTTCATATAAAGGCGTCCTTTCAATTTTATAAATACAGTATATCACTAAAAACACGGATTTGCAAAAGCAATACTTTTTTGGTAAGATAATGATGAGGTGACGATATGACGATCACGATAAACGAACACAGCAGCATAAAGATCTGCGCGGATATCACCCTTTACGCCGACCCGTTTAAGATCAAAGACGATGCGCACGACGCCGACGTCGTTCTTTTTACCCACGAGCATTACGATCACTTTTCGCCCGACGACATCGAAAAGGTATCGCACGCGGGGACCATATTCGTTATGCCCCGTTCGATGGAAAACCATACCTTCGGGCTGACGAAATTTTTAAGCGCGGGCGAATCGTGCGACGTGTTAGGCGTCGGGGTGCTCGCCGTGCCGGCGTATAACGTCGGCAAAAAGTTTCACCCGAAAGAGCGCGGCTGGCTCGGCTACGTGCTTACCGTCGAGGGCAAAAGGATATACGTCGCGGGCGATACCGACAAAACGCCCGACGCCGAGAACGTCTCTTGCGATATAGCGCTTCTGCCCGCGGGCGGCACCTATACCATGACGGCGAAGGAGGCTGCGAGCCTTGCGAATATCATAAAGCCCGCCGTCGCCATCCCGACGCACTACGGCTCTATAGTCGGAAAGGCGACCGACTTTGAAGAGTTCAAAAACGCGCTTTCGGGCGTGAAGATTTTCGACGCCATGGGAAAAAGCGTTACGCTGTGAAAAGGAGGCCCGCGTATGATCTATAACGATTTTCAGGGGAAAAAGCTTTCTGCGCTAGGCTTCGGCTGTATGCGCCTGCCCTGCGCCGGCGGCGTTGACTCAAGCCCCGACGAAAAAGCCGTTTTCGAAATGGTCGACTACGCGATAGCGCAGGGCGTAAACTATTTCGACACGGCGTGGGGCTACCACGCCGGCGCGTCGGAGAAAGTGATAGGAAAAGCGCTTGCGAGATACCCGCGCGAAAGCTTTTACCTTGCCGACAAATTCCCCGGCTACGACCTTTCCAATATGGACAAGGTCGAGAGCATTTTTGAAAAACAGCTTGAAAAGTGCGGCGTATCTTACTTTGATTTTTACCTTTTCCACAACGTGTGCGAGCGCAATATCGACGCCTACCTTGACGAAAGATACGGCATACTCGCGTATCTTTTAAAGCAGAAGGAAAAGGGGCGCATAAAGCACCTCGGCTTTTCGGCGCACGGCGACCTTCCGGTCATGGAGCGGTTTTTCGACGCCTACGGTTCGCATATGGAGTTTTGCCAGATACAGCTGAATTACCTGGATTACAATTTTCAGAACGCGCAGGAAAAGGTCGCGCTGATAACGAGCCGTAAGTTGCCCGTATGGGTGATGGAGCCGCTGCGCGGCGGAAAGCTCGCCTCGCTTCCCGACAAATACGCGGAAAAGCTTTCAGCCCTGCGCCCCGAGGAAAGCGTACCCGCGTGGGCGTTCAGGTTTTTGCAGAGCGTGCCGCCCGTGGCCGTGACACTTTCGGGTATGTCGAATATGGAGCAGCTTAAAGAAAACATAAAGACCTTTGAGGAAAGCCGTCCCCTTTCAAAAAACGAGGTGATAACGCTTTTGGATATAGCCGACGAAATGGCGAAAGAAAAAAGCGTGCCCTGCACCGCCTGCCGCTACTGCGTTTCAAAGTGCCGGCAGGAGCTTGATATTCCGAAGCTTATCGCCCTTTATAACGAAGATAAGCTTTCGGGCGGCGGCTTTATCGCGCCTATGGTTTTGGGGTCGCTCCCGAAGTTTCAGCGCCCGACGGCGTGCATCGGCTGCCGCGCCTGCGAAAAGGTCTGTCCGCAGGGCATCAAGATAGCCGACGTTATGGCGGATCTCGCGTCTTCCGTTTCCGTCTGGTAAATATAAAGTTGTCCGCACGGCTTTGCCGTGCGGACTTTTTATTAGTCTTTGGCGTTTTCGGTATCTTTTCCCCCGCCGTGTTTTTTTAAGACCGCGTTATACGCAATAAGGCCCCCGGCGCTTAGCGCCAGCGTTACGGCGAAAACGCCTGCCGCGAAAATATAGCTTTTTTCGCCTAACGCGCTCCCGCCGACGGTCGACGTCACGACGGCGGGGACCCTGCCGAGCGTGCAAATTATTGCCCACACCGGAAGCTTAATATCGGTAAGCCCCGCGAAATAGCAAAGAAGGTCTTTCGGCACTCCCGGAAGCGAGAATATCACAAGGAACAAAACGTCTCTTTTAGGCGTGCTTTTTAAAAAGCGCACCTTTTTCACTTTTTCCTCCGAAAAGAAGAGGCGGACTACTTTCATCCCGTATCTGCGGACGAGCGCGAAAACGAAAAGCGAGCCCGCCGCCTGCGCCGCTATGCAAATGACCGTGCCCCAAAAGGCGCCGAAGGCGTAGCCGCCGAGTATCTCGAGCGGCTCGCCGGGTATGACGGCGAGCACGACCTGAAGAAAGGTCACTCCGGCGTACGCCGGAACGCCCCACGCGCCGTGAGAGTCGACCCAGTCGCGGAACTGCTGCGGCTCAGCCGCGTATTTTACGAGCGCTTTCCCGACGTATATGCCCAAAACGACGGTAAGCGCGACGAAAAGAAATATTGCCGCGCCGACTATTATCCTTTTTTTCTTAAGCTCTTTATCCATTTCAGTACTTTAAGCTTTTTAAATATTCCTTTCTTTCCGCGCTTACGCGAAAGCTCTCTCGCGCCTTTTGTATCGCCTTGTTATGCACCCACGCGGGGAGTGCGCGCTTTTCGATATAGGGGACCGTTTCGTCCCACTGCTTTGCGAGCAGGGTCGCGAAATACCACGCCTGCATCATTTTAATATAGTATTCGTCGGAAGACACGTCGGATACCAGCTTTAAGTATTCGGGCTTAAAAAGCCCGTCGGAAAAGACGTTCATAAGGGTCTTTATCCCGAAGCGGACGGTATAGGTCTTGTCCGACTTTATCCACTCTTTTATTTTCGGCAGCACCTTTTCCGGATGTTTTTTGAAAGCGGGCGGCGACATACCGTCGCAGGTCGCCCAGTTGTCCACAAAGGGCAGAAATCTGTCTACGGCGCGAAGGCACTCGTCTATATCCTTTATCCGCTCGAGAGCGAAGGCGTGAAGGTCGTTTTCCTCAACGTAATAATGGGGAAGATCTTCTAAAAACGAGGGCGGGACTTCTTTCGCAAGCCGCCGCACGTCGGGCGTGCGAACGCCTATTATACGCTCAGGATCCACCGTCGGACAAAGCTTTTCGTGAAAGCTTTTGAAAGACGGGTCGCGAAGTTTCATAAGTTCTTCTCTCATCTATGATCTCCTTGTAAAACGGGCCTTTCGGTGATATAATTTTCAGAGGGGCGATAAATATGAAATATTTTAACGTTTTAAACCCGCCTTTTTCGGTCGAAGGGCTTGCCGTCGCGAAAGAGGGGCTTTTTCAGCGTCTGCCCGAGGATCTTATCGATAACGTAAATCCCAACGTTTCGAGAAACGCCCGCAAGACCGCGGGCGCTTGCGTGCGCTTCCGCACCGATTCGACCGCGGTGGCGGTGAAAGTCACCCTTAAAAACAACTCTCACAACTGTCTTGAAAACGTGTGCGGCGCGCACGGAGTCGACGTCTTTTTCGACGGGCGCTTCGGCGGCGTCGCCTATCCCGAGCGCGACGACCTTACCGAATACGAGGGCACGGTCGCGCCGCCTTATTTCATTGAAACGGAAAAACCGCACGACGTGCGGATAAATCTTCCTATATCCGACGCTCCCGTTCATATGGAGATAGGTATAGACGACGGCGCGTCCCTTCTGCCGCCGACGCCGCACAGGATAGAAAAGCCGGTCGTTTTCTACGGCTCGTCCATAACGCAGGGTTATTTTTCGACGAGGCCGGGCGTGACTTACGTAAGCGCCCTTGCGATGCGGCTCGATTTTGAACTTATAAACCTCGGCTTCGGGAGCGGCGCGCACGGCGAACTCAATATGGCGGACTATATAAACGCTTTTGATATGAGCGCGTTCGTCATGGATTACGACCATAACGACGACGTGCCCGCGTTGCTCGAACGCCACGAGCCGTTCTTTAAAAGAATACGCGAAAAGCACCCCTATCTTCCGATAATACTGCCCTCGCGCCCGGACTTCGACCGCAAAGCGATAAACGCGGAAAACCGCGCCGTCGTTCGCGCAACTTTCGATAACGCCGTCGCCGCAGGCGATAAAAACGTATATTACATAGACGGCGAGACTTTTTACGGAAACGCCGACCGCGACGGCTTTACGATGGACCGCGTGCATCCGAACGACGCCGGTATGCGCGCCATGGCGGACGGTATGTTCCCCGTACTCTCAAATATACTTTACAATAAATAAAAGATTTTTGCAAATACAGGTTTAAGGAGGCGTTCGTTTTGGAATACGTAAATATTCTTAAAAGCCCGTTTGTTTTAGAAGGGCTCGCCGTAAAGGAAGAAGGCAGGCTGTGGCGGCTTCCCGAAGAGCTTATTGACAACGTCAACGAAAACGTCGCGAGAAACGGGCGTTATCCCGCGGGCGCGTGTGTGCGTTTCCGCACCGATTCGCCGAAGATAAGCTTAAGGATACGGATCCCCCGGTCGACCGGTTTTTCGATTTCCGCCGTCGTTCTGTCCCGGGGCGCCGACGTATTGTTTGACGGCAAGCTCGCGGGTATGGTCTTTTCCCCTTACGGTGAAGTCGAACAGGAGGGCGAAGTCTCACGCCCGTGGTATCTTCCCGAGGGCGTTCACGGCGTGCAGATAAACCTGCCCGTCTCGGGCGAGCTTGAAAAGCTCGAAATAGGCGTTCCGGACGGCGCGGCGCTTCTTCCGCCCGAGCCGCATAAAACAGAAAAGCCGGTCGTTTTTTACGGCTCGTCCATAACCCAGGGCTACTTGGCTTCTCGCCCCGGGTGCACCTACGTCTCACAGCTTGCGAGGCGGCTCGATTTTGAGCTTATAAACCTCGGCTTCGGGAGCGGCGCGCACGGCGAGCGCATTATGGCCGACTATATAAACACTTTTGATATGAGCGCGTTCGTCATGGATTACGACGCCAACGACGACGTGCCCGCGTTGCTCGAACGCCATGAGCCGTTCTTTAAAAGAATACGCGAAAAGCACCCGTATCTTCCGATAATACTGCCCTCGCGCCCCTGTTTTGAGCGCAAAGCGATAAATGCGGAAAACCGCGCCGCTGTCCGCGCGACCTATGATAACGCGATCGCCGCAGGCGACAAAAACGTTTACTTTATCGACGGAGAGACCTTCTTCGGCAAAGTTGACCGCGCCGCGTTTACGTTGGACCTCGTGCATCCGAACGACCTCGGCATGCGCGCCATGGCGGACGGTATGTTCCCCATACTCTCAAGTATACTTTACAATAAATAATAGTTTTTTGCAAATATAGGTTAAGGAGGCGCGCGTTTTGAAATACTTAAATATTCTTGAAAGCCCGTTTGTTTTAGAAGGGCTCGCCGTAAAGGAAGAGGGAAAGCTTTGGCGGCTTCCCGAAAATCTTGTCGACAACGTAAACGAAAGGATAACCGACCTTAAAATAGCCAAAGGCGCGGCGGGCGCGTGCGTGCGCTTCCGCACCGATTCAAAAAAGATATATATAAGCGTTGTCAAGGCGGCGCCCTGCACAGTCGTAAACGCGAATATGGCGGTCGCCCACGGCGCGGACGCCTATTTTGACGGCGAGTTTGCGGGCATGATCCGCCCCGAGTACGGAAAGACTGAATACACGGGCGAAATAAGCCGCCCGTGGTATCTTGAGAACGGCGTCTGCGACGTGCGCGTAGACCTTCCGATCGCGGGGCCCGTATTGAAAATGGAGATAGGCGTGGACGAGGGCGCTTCCCTTCTGCCGCCGACGCCGCATAAAATAAAAAAGCCGGTCGTGTTTTACGGCTCGTCGATAACCCAGGGCTACCACGCCTCTCGCCCCGGCTGTACCTACGTTACTCAGCTCGCGAGGCGGCTTGACTTTGAGCTTATAAATCTCGGCTTTTCGGGCGCGGCGCACGGCGAGCAAAACGTCGCCGAATATATCGCCTCGCTCGACATGAGCGTTTTCGTTCTGGATTACGACCATAACGACGACGTGCCCGATCTGCTTTCGCGCCACGAGCCGTTTTTTAAGACCGTCCGCGCAAAGAATCCCGACCTTCCCGTCATTATGCTGACGCGCCCCGACTTTGAATACAAGGCGTTAAACCGCGAAGACCGCGACGCCGTTTACGCGACGTACAAACACGCTCTCGATTCGGGCGACAAAAACGTTTACTATATAGACGGCGAGGAGTTTTACGGAAAGGTGCAGCGCGGCGACTTTACGCTTGACGGCATTCACCCGAACGACCTCGGCATGCGCGCTATGGCTGACAGAGTTTATCCCCTGCTTTCAAAGCTTTTATATAACGAATAAAGGGTATCTCTTATGAAGTATTACGACCTTTTGACGCCGCCCTTAGAGCTTACGGGGCTTGCCGTAAAGGAAAAGGGAAAGCTGTGGCGCCTGCCCGAAGGGCTTATAGACAACGTGAACGAGGATATAAAGTCGCTCGGCAAACATACCGCGGGCGCGTGCGTGCGCTTCCGCACCGATTCGGAGCAGGTAGAGCTTAAAGTGACCCTTTCGGGGAAAGTGCATCACTCGCATATGGCGCCGAGCGGTCACAGCGGCTGCGACGTTTATTTCGACAAGCAGTTCGCGAACGCCATACGCCCCGAGAAGGAAGATCAGCTTTATTACGAAGGCGTATCGGATCGCCCCTTTTATCTGACAGACGGCTTGCGCGACGTTCAGATAAACCTGCCCCTTTATAACGGCGTAAACGACCTTGTGATAGGCGTCTCGGACGGCGCTCGCGTGCTTCCGCCCACGCCCTTTAAAATAAAAAAGCCGGTCGTTTTTTACGGCTCGTCCATAACTCAGGGGGCGTGCGCGTCGAAGCCGGGCAACGCCTATTTTTCAATGCTTTCGCGCGCGCTCGATTTCCCCGTATACTGCCTCGGCTTTTCGGGCAGCGCCCACGGCGAAAAGAATATGGCGGAGTATATCGCGGGGCTCTCAATGAGCGTTTTCGTTATGGACTACGACCATAACGACGGCATGCCCGAGCTGCTCGAGCGCCACGAGCCGTTTTTTAAGACAGTCCGCGAGAAAAATCCCGATCTGCCGATAGTTCTTCCCTCACGCGGGGACTTTGAGCGCAAGGCGGAAAACAGAGAGCTTCGCGAGGTCGTCAGAGCGACTTTTGATAACGCCGTCGCCTCCGGCGATAAGAACGTGTATTTTATAGACGGCGAGACATATTTCGGCAAAAAGGACCGCGGGTGCTTTACGGTAGACGGCGTGCACCCGACCGACCTCGGCATGTGGGCTATGGCGCAGACGATGGAGCCTACTTTTAAAAATATACTCTGCAAGTGATTTTCGGAGGCGTTATGGAAAACCGTTTCATTCTTTCGTGCGAATCTACCGTGGACCTTCCCTATTCATACGTTGAAAGCCGCGGCATACCCGTGCTTTTCTACTCTTACTCGGTAGACGGAAAGGCGTATGACGACGATATGGGGCGCGATCCCGATGCGCTGCCGCGCTTTTACTCTTTTCTTGAGGCGGGCGCGCTCCCCTCGACCTCGCAGATAAACAAGTTCAAGTATTACGACTTTTTCAAAGAGCAGCTTTTACGCGGCGACCTTTTACATATCGCCTTCGGCTCGGGCATGACGCCGAGCGTCGTGAACGCCTTCGCCGCGGCGGACGAGCTGCGCGCCGAGTTCCCCGAAAGAAAAATAACCGTTATAGACTCGCTTTGCAGCTCTTCGGGCTACGGGCTTTTGGTCGACTACGCCGCGGACATGCGCGATAACGGCGCGACGCCGGAAGAGATAGAAAAATGGGTGCTCGAGCACAGAAAACGCGTTCACCATCAGTTTTATTCTACCGACCTTAAGTTTTTCAAGCGGTCGGGCAGGGTCTCGGGCGCGGCGGCGACGATAGGCACGATACTCGGCATCTGCCCGATAATGCGGCTTGACGACCGCGGCAGGATAATCGCCTACGACAAGGTGCGCGGCAGAAAGAACGCCGTCGCGCGGACGGTCGACACGATGGAGGCGCACGCAGAGGGCGGGCGCGACTATTCGGGCAAGTGCTTTATATGCCACTCGAACTGCCTGCCCGACGCGGAAGCCACGCGCGACGCCGTAAAAGAGCGCTTCCCCAAAATTGACGGCGAGATACGGATCTGCGACATAGGCACGATAATCGCCTCTCACTCGGGGCCCGGCACGGTCGCCGTCTTCTTCATAGGCGACGAACGCGCGCCGGAAAAATAAAACTCTGTATATTTGCGCGGACGGGTCGTTCCCGTCTGTGCTTTTTTGTTCTCTTTCGGCTTGACTTTTCATATAAAAAGTGATAGACCATTAAAGGTACGGTAAATGCAAGCGAAGCTTACATTTCACGGCCGCAGGTCAATTCACAATAATATAGGGTGTTTTTTATGGTTATTTTGCTTTGTCTTTCCTTTGCTATTGCCGCGGGGCTTTTCGTTTCGAGGTTTACGAAAAAACTGTCGCTGCCGCACGTTACGGGCTACCTTATCGCGGGCATTCTTATAGGCCCCTTCGTTTTGGGCGCTTTGGGGATCCCCGGCGTCGGCTTCAACACGATAGCGCAGGTCAAAAGCTTCAACCTTTTGTCGGAGCTTACGTTAGGCTTTATCGCCTTCGCCATAGGAAACGAATTCCGCCTTTCCGACCTTAAAAAGATAGGTAAGCAGGCGGCGGTGATAGCCGTTTTTCAGGCGGTGCTCGCGACCGTTTTTGTCGATATCTCCCTTATCGGTCTTCACTTTATTATAGGCGACAAGCTGCCGCTTGAGGCGGCTATCGTTTTAGGCGCCATCGCCTCAGCCACGGCGCCCGCGGCGACCCTTATGGTCGTCCGCCAGTACAAGGCGAAGGGACCCGTTACCTCCATACTTCTTCCGATAGTCGCGCTTGACGACGCCGTGGGCCTCATCATTTTCTCTGTCTCATTCGGCATAGCGAAAACGCTTGAAAGCGGCGAATTTGACGCGCTTGCCGTAATAATAGAGCCGCTTGTAGAGGTCATACTCTCGCTTTTACTCGGCGCTTTGGCGGGCGCGCTGCTTTCGTGGGCGCAGAAATTCTTCCACTCTAACTCCAAGCGGCTTTGCCTCGCCGTGACCTTCGTCATGCTGACCGTCGCGCTTTCAAAGCTTGAGTTTGAGCTTTTCGGATTTCACTTCGGTTTTTCGTCCCTTCTCGTCTGCATGATGCTCGGCACGGTATTCTGCAATATGTGCGACTCTTCTGAAGAGCTTATGGACAAAACGGATAAATGGACGGTGCCGATATTCGTGCTGTTCTTCGTTATGAGCGGCGCCGAGCTTGAACTGAACGTCTTTGCCGACCTTGCCATAGTCGGCGTGGGGCTCGTTTATATCGCCGCGAGATCTCTCGGCAAATACTTCGGCGCGCGCGCCTCTTCACGCTTTATGAAATGCGATGAAAACATACAGAAATATCTCGGCTACACCCTTTTGCCGCAAGCGGGCGTCGCTTTGGGAATGTCCATTACCGCCGAGCAGCTTACGGGTTGCGGGACGCTTGTTCGCAACATAACCCTGTTTTCGGTGCTTATATACGAGCTTTTAGGCCCGTCGGTCACCAAGACAGCGCTTATGAGAGCGGGCGAAATAACGCCGAAGCCCGTGAAAACCGCGGCGAAATGATTACTTTAATAAAAACGGCTCTCCGCAGTTCTTGCGGAGAGCCGTTTTATTATGCTGTTACCGGAGCTTTTTTATAACGGAGCGATAGGCGCGCTTCTGCGCGGCGCCCCCGGCGGGAGCCGAAAGCAAGCCCGCGGCTGCGCCCGCTATCCACGCGTATTTTCCGAACAGGAAAAACGCGGCGGCCAGAAGCCCCGCGGCGACCGCCCAGTAAACTATCCTGAACCGTCCGCACGCTTTATTCACTTCTTTAAGCGGATCGGCGCCGTCCGTTTTATGCGGCGCGCCTTCTATAAAGTCCGCGGCGCCGACGGCTCCCATAGATGCGCGGAAGTCGCCGCTCATCTCGCTTGCTTTTTTCGCGTATTCCTTATTA
Source organism: Clostridia bacterium (assembly GCA_017444965.1). GTDB lineage: Bacteria > Bacillota > Clostridia > Oscillospirales > Butyricicoccaceae > RGIG3513. Next base: position 22,337 of record JAFSVO010000249.1, read on the forward strand.
CTTAAAATATCGAGTACCGCCGCGCGGATATCCTTTGCCGTCTCGCCTTTGAGATACGCGCCCGCGCCGAGCTCAAATACCCGTTTCGCCACGGCGCGCTCTTCGCTCGTCTGCGGAAAAAGCGCCATGGGGGTCGCCATGTAAAGCGCTTCGGATACGCTGTTCATACCGCAGTGAGTTATAAACGCGTCGGCTTTCGAGAGAATATCGAGCTGGTCGACGTAAGGGTAAGCGCGGACGTTTTCGGGCAGGTCTTCGGGCATTGCGCCGCTGCCGTATGAGATAACGACGTCGGCGTTGATATCTTTAAGCGCTTCCGCGCAGTTTTTGTAAAACGCGGGGCGCCCGTTCAAAACCGTCCCCAACGAAACGTATATACGGGGGCGGTCTTTTTCTTTTCGCGGCTCGGTCTTTTCAAAGACAGACGGGCCGACGAAGGCGTAAAGGTCGGAAAAGCTCTCTGAATAGGGCTGAAAACGCTTGGTAGTATATACGACCGACTCGGTGCGGTTATCGCTCTGAACGAGGGAAAGGGCGCTTTTGACCTTATACCCGAGCGGCTCTAAAGTTTTAAGTTCTTTTCCTATTCTGAAAAGTCCGAAAATCATATCAAGGGCTTCCGCAAACGACGGCTTCATATAACCCGAGGAGAGCTGATTGAAAGCGAAGGTGCTTGTCGATACGACGGCGGGAACGCCGTACTTCCGCGCCGCGAGCTTGCCCCAAAAGCAGACGGAATCGCAATAAACGACGTCAGGCTGAAAGGTTTTGAACTCTTCGTCAAAAAAAGAGTCCATTTTGACCGTCATCCTTATGTCCTGTATTGTCATCTCCGTCGTTGAAACTTTCTTTAAAGCATTTTCCTGCTTTTGCGAAAGCTTTGTCATAAAGGCGTCGCAAGAGACGTATTCGGCGCCCGTCGCTTTTATCTTTTCCTCAAACTGCGAAAAGGAATAAAAGCGCACAGTGTGACCGCGCGAAACAAGTTCCGCAGCGACGGGCAGCATGGGGTTTGTGTGACCGTGCGCCGGTATGCTGAAAAAAGCTATTCTTTTACTTTCCATCGCCGCCGATATCCTTAAGCACCGTATCAATAACTTCGTTAAACGCGCCTTTGGGCGGGATCGCCATACCGCGCTCTTTATCGCCTAAAATAATGAGCGTGTCGCCCGGCTTTATGCCGAAGACCTCGCGCGCCTGTTTGGGTATTACTATCTGCCCCTTTTCGCCGACGGTCGCCGTCCAGGCGTATTTGTTTTCAGGTCCCATTTTTTACCTCGCATAAAAAGTATGATTTGTATAACTTATTATACTACTCTTTTCCGCGGGCGTCAACGGGTCCGTGGGCGAAAAGTTTTATCATACAAAAGTCCCCGCGGCTTTCGCCGCGGGGACTTATTCGGGTTTAGCTCAGTTCACTTTTCTCTTACTTGCCTAAGAAGCGATAGAGGAAGGTGACTATCTGGGCTCTGGTGCAGCCTTCATTCGGGGCGAAGGTCGTTGCGGTCTTGCCCGTCGTGATGTTGTTTGCAAGCGCCCAGGTGACAGCCGACGCATAGTAAGCGTTATCGGGAACGTCGGTGAAGGCGTTCTTGTAATCAGCCGTCTTGCCGGAGTATCTGTAGAGGAAGGTGACTACCATGCCGCGGGTCACGGTCATCGAGGGGCTGAAGGTGGTCTCGGAGGTACCCTTGACTATGCCGTTTTCAGCGCCCCAGAGGACTGCCTTGTAGTAGAAGGCGTTCGCGTCCATATCCTGGAACATCGTCGTGGAGCCCTTGGGTTCGGGTGAGCCGACCGCTCTCCAGAGGAAGGTGACCATCTGAGCTCTGGTGCAAATGGCATCGGGTGAGAAGGTGGTCGGAGTCGTGCCGTTGGTAACGCCTCTTGCTACCGCCCAGTTGACGGGCTGTTCATAGTAGGCGCCCGCGGGAACGTCCTTAAACGCGGTCTGCGTGGGAATCGTGCCGTCGTCAGGCTCGAAGACTACTTCGACCTTCGCGTCGGCGTTAGGCATATTGTAGGTGTACTCACCGTTGCCTGTCGGGGTGGCTACGATCCTCTGGCCGTCGGGGGTCGTGATGACGACTTCCTTGACCTTGTAGCCTTCCTTCGGCGTCGTCTTTACGGTGACGGGCTGTCCGGCTGTCTGCGCGCCCTTGGAAACCTCTACCTGGCCGTTCGGAGTGGCGGGTACGGTCACGTTGTGATACGTGCCGGTGGTGGAAGTAGAGGTCGATCCGCCTGAGCTGCTGCCGCCGCCGGAGCTCTTCTTCGTGATGTTTGCGGTGGTCTCTTCCTGGTTGCCGGTCTTGGCGAGCAGGTAATTATCCTTGTCGTTGCCTTCAAGGGTGAGGCCGCTGATGGTGACCTTCTTATCGGTGCCGACTTCGGCGTCTTCAAACGCGCCGGTCGCCGTTACGGTAAGATCGTCGCCGTCTGCCTTGCCGGTGATGACTGCCGCGGTGAAGTCGAGGGTCGCGTCGGTCGTGCCGTCGACCTTCTTGCTGTTCGCCTTGATGCCGGAAACGGTGACTTCCTTGACGGTTATCTCGGCTGTGGTCTCGGTCTGGTTGCCGGTCGCCGCAAGCGTGTAGTTCCCCAAATCCTCGCCGCCGAGAGTTATGTCGCTGATCGTTACCTTCTTGCCGGTGCCGACGGTCTTGTCTTCGAACGCGCCGGTCGCCGTTACGGTAAGATCGTCGCCTTCGACTTTGCCGGTAATTACTACCGCGCTGTCGTCGAGCGTCGCCGCCGTCGTGCCGTCATATTCCTTGGTAACTGCGGTAAAGCCGGCTACGGTGACTTCAGCCTGTGCTATCGAGAAGGTCTGGGTCGCGTTGTTTAAGGTGTAGTTGGTATTGGTCGTGGAAGCCGTCGCGGTGTAATCCGTGCCCGCATTGGTCTGTTCGCCGGAAACCGTTACGGCAACAGTTTCGCTGTTAACACCGGTAGCGGACGCGGTGGGCTTCTGAGCCTCGCCGGTATAGGTAAGATCGGTGTCGGACCAGACAACGACTGCTTCCGCGGGACTGATCGTGAAGGTCGTCGAAGTGCCGCTGAGAGTGTAGTTGGCGTTAGTCGTCTCCATCGCCGCGGTCGCGGTGTAACCCGTGTTCGCGTCGGTCTGCTCGCCCGAGACGGTAAGCGCGATCGTGTCGGTGCCGACAAGATCCGCCGCCGCTATGGCCGCGGTGGGCTTCTGAGCCGCGCCGTTGTAGGTAAGCTCGGTGTCGCTCCACTGTACGGTCACGGTCTTGGGCGCTATCGTTATGAACTTCGCGTCCGCGTCAATGTTATACTGGCTGTCGGAGGAGGTGAAGTTTACGGTGTAGGCGGCGCTGCCTGCCGCGGGGGTGCCGGTCTCTTTAATTGAGAAGGTGCCGGGAACGGTTTCGTCGCCTATCTTGGCGGAGCCGCCCGTAAGGGTGACTATCGCTGACCAGTCGTCGCCGTAGGTCGGGTCGGCCTTAACGGTTTCGGTAGGCCACGTGATATCTATAGCGCTGAGGGTTATCGTTACGGTGTTATAGGCAGTGCTATCCACGTCCGCTTTAAGAGTATAGATCTTGGAGGAGTCGGCGCCCGCCTTAACGGTCACCCTGCCGTCGGCTTCTACGTAAATATAGGAATCGCTGTTTTCAAGCGTCCATGTGGTGGTCACACTCGGGGTCATCTCGTCGCCGTACTGGTCGTACACAATCGTGTAGTAAAGATTGGTGTTGTCAGGAGCGCCCGCGGCGGGGATGAAGAGGGTCTCGGCGTCAACGGGACTCTGAGCAGTGGAGGAACAGATGTTTACCGTAGTCACAACCGATGCGGCGCGCTTGACCGTGATGACCTTGGTGAAGGGTACGTTATCTACAGTCGCGGTGACCGTTACGTCGGTGCCGGTCGTGTCGACAGCGTCCTTAGCCGCCTTGGCCGCGGAAAGCTTACCGGTCTGGTCTATCGTCACGCCGTCGGTGGCGGGAGAGATCGACCATGTGATCGCCGGGGAGGCGATCTCTGCGCCGTACTGATCGTAGACGGTAAGGCTGAACTGCGCTTCCGCCGCAGTGTCGCCGGTGGGTACTACGAGGTCGGCCGCCGGGTCGCAGGAAAGATCGCCCGAAGTGGCGACCGCGTCCGCCTTGGTGACGGTGAGGTCAGCCGTATCGGAAACGCTGCCTGCCGTCGCCTTTACGGTAACGGTGCCTGCCGCAGCAGAGTTGGTTATCGTTACGACGCCGTCCTGGATGCTCGCGCCCGTATAAGCGGGATCGATAGTCCATGCGACGGTTTCATCCATTGTGTCACCGTACTGGTCTGTGACCGTCGCGGTGAAGGCTGTAGTCGTTGCGGGAGACGCCGCCGCGGTGGGAACCGCTATGGTCGTCTGGCCGCCGGCTATGGTAACGGTGGTAATAACGGCAGCCGCGCGGGATACGGTCACTCTGACCGTCTTCGCGTCGCCGGTCACCTTGGAGCTTGCGGGGGTCGCCGTGAACTCGTAGGTGTCCGCTTCGGCGTTCGCCGCTATGGTGACAGCGCCGGTCGCGTCGACCGTGACGCCCTTATCGGTCGGGGCTACGGTGAAGGTGAGGAGAGACGCGTCAATGGCTGCGTCGCTCTCGTCCTTCGCGGTGAGGGTCGCCGTCGCGCCGTTCGTGCCGTCTACGGTGACTTCGAGCGTGTCGGATGCAAGGCTCGTAAGGACCGCGGGGGCCTTGCCGACTATCGCGATGGACTTGTCAACGCCGGAGACCTTGTCAGCCGCGGCGACCGTTTCGTTCTTGTCGGCGAGCTTGAGGTTCGCGAATGAGAGAACGGTGGTGCCGGTCATCGCGTCGGCGGATACCTTGAAGGCGATCTGCGCGACGTCGGTCGTGGCGTCCTTATTTATTCTGGAGTTGGTCGCTACCGCGCCGAACTTTATGGAGCCCGTGCTCTCGCCGACGGAAACCATTACGCCGGAAAGCACAGGTGCGACGCCCTCTTCATAGAAGGGGCCTTCCTCGTCGGTATCGCCCGTATCCTGAGCGTAGTAGCTGAGGGTATCGGCGTCAAAGCCTATGTTCGCTTCGATAGCGCCGATGGTGTAGTTGCTCGACGTATTGTTCTGTACCGCAAAGGTTACAACGATTATGTCGCCCGCGTTGGCGCTCGTGATCGCTTCGCCTATTTCATGGTTTGCTTCATCATAGAGATTTACCGCGCTGATAACGAACCCATAGTCCGTATCCGCGGTCACGGGAGCGTTATTGGTGACCGTTAAGGTTACCGTCTTGGCTTCGCCCAGAACGCTCGTGCCGTCCGGGGTCGCCGTGAAGGTATAGGTGTCGGACTCGGCAGTCGCCGCTATTGTAACGGCGCCGGTCGCCGCGTCTACGGTAACGCCCTTATCCGCGGGAGATACGCTCCAGGTGATGCCGGAAGCTATCGCGGTTTCGCTCTCATCCTTCGCGGTGAGGGCTGCCGTCGCGCCGGTCGTGCCGTCGACCGTGACGGCCGCCTGGTCTATCTCAACGGTCGTGAGGGTCGGGGTCACGGGGGTCGGGACTTCGGCGGCAAGACCGATGTAGCCGTAGAAGAAGTCTAAAACACCGCCGGCGGGCGCAAAGTAAATATTGTAACTACCGTCCGCCGTGATCTCGCCGTTCTCGCCGTAGTTGTTGCCCATGCCTTCGGGGAACCAGGTCTGACTTTCGTTGGAAACTGCCACTATCTTGAACTGACTTTCGGTCGTAAGGTCAAGGTTGATGGAATATATGTCGGTGCCGTAAGTCGTGGTCGCGGCACTGTCGGCGGACATTATATATCCGTCATCGACCGCCCAAGCTGAAAAGTTACCGACGACGTAATAATTGGTGGTCGTGGGCGCGGGGGTGTTGTTGGTTACGGTAAGGGTGACCGTCTTGGCTTCACCCAGAACGGTCGTGCCGTCCGGGGTCGCCGTGAAGGTGTAGGTGTCGGTCTCGGCGTCTTTATCTATAGTGACGGCGCCGGTCGCCGCGTCTACGGTAACGCCCTTATCCGTGGGAGATACGCTCCACGCTACGGTAACGGCAGCGCCGCTCTCATCCTTCGCGGTAAGAGTCGCCGTCGCGCCGTTCGTGCCGTCGACCGTGACGGCCGCCTGGTCTATCTCAACGGTCGTGAGGGTCGGGGTAACGGGTGTGGGAGGTACTTCGCCGGTGATCGTTACCTTGCCGTCTGCCGCGGAAAGCTGGCTCTCGGTCGCGGTGACTTCGTTCTTGTCCGCGAGCTTGAGGTTAGAGAACGCAAGAGTCGTCACGCCGCCGGGCGCGTTCGCGTCGACCTTAAAGGCGATCTTAGCGACCGCGGTCGTGGCGTTCTTATTTATCCTCGAGTTGGTCGCTACCGCGCCGAACTTCAGGGAACCCGCGGTCTC
>JAFSVO010000250.1 GCA_017444965.1 Clostridia bacterium
CAACAGAAGGATAAACATTCTGCGCCCCCCCTCTTTGGGGCTTAAACCCACCGAGCAGGCGGTCTTACGCGCGAAGAATCTCGCGGGAATAATCGCTTATAAAGAAACGAGCGCGCCGCGCGGCGTTACCGTAAACCCGGGCGAAGACGTCACCTTTACCTACGTTTTAAGAAACGACACGGGCGCGTCAAAAACGGTAGAGATAGTCGACTCTCTGCCCGAAGGCGTGACCTTTAAGTCAGGCGACGCGAAATATCAGGACGGAAAACTTACGACAAGCGTCACTCTCCCCTCTCACCAGACGACCCGCCTTTCCTTTACCGTGACGGTAAACTCAAGCGTTAAAAACGGCACCGTTATAGCGAATCAGCTCGGCACCGTCGGAGGCGTAACTTTAAACGACGCGCCCATATACGTCGCAAAGACTCTGTCGGTGTCCGACCGCTCGAAGATAGACGCCGCGGCAAGAAAGGTTTCGGCGTCCAACGATTACGAAATGATCTCCAAGGTCTATAAGGAAGCCCTCGGCAAAGACCTTCCCTTTAAAAGCGCAAACGATCTCGTTTCCAAAGTACTGGTCCTTTCTTCCGACAGCAAATACTTCCTGCCCAAAGAAGGCGCCTCTCCCGACCTCGTCGCGTGCAACCTTTCGGGCGGTCTTATGGGCGGCAGGGCGTTTGGCTCAAATATAAACCAGACGCGCACGAGGAACTTTGAGCGCAAACACCTTATGACGGGCGACGTGATACTTATAATGAAAGACGCTTCGACTCCGCAGCTCTGGCTCTGCCTCGATAACGGCGCGCTCGCCGTAGTAAAGAACGGCGCCGTCAAGATAATACCCGCGGGCACGGCGATAAACTACATAGAAACTCTGTTCGGGCAGTTTACGTTTGCCCTTATCCGCCCCTCGCAGGGAATGTAATAAGCTTTTGAACCTTTAAATTTAAGCCGTACGGGCAAACGCCCGTACGGCTTTCTTTTCTCTGTCGCGCGTTTTTGTTCTTTCTGCGAACTATCAGACGGGAATCCCGCTTTCTTCTTGCTTTTTTGCTGAATATATGGTATAATTTTATTTGTATACAGCAGTTAACATTCATTATATTGTGATTAACAAATTATCAACAGAACAGGAGAAGCCGTTATGAAAAAAACGATTGCCTTATTACTGGTTCTTATTATGGTTTTATCCCTTTTCGCCGCGTGCGGCGAAAAGACGGAAGCCCCCGCCGACTCTCAGGCTCAGGCGGTCGACGCCGACGCCGAGGTAAACGTACCGGAGGATGAGCCCGACGGCGAGGACGCGGAAAAAGACGCGACCGAAATAGCGCCGCCCGACGCTCCTGTTATAATCACGACCGGCCCGGCGGCGCAGGGTCAGTCGACAGATACGCAGCAAACGCCGCAGACTCAGACGCAGGAGCCGCAGACGCAGACTCAGACTCCGCAGACGCAGGAGCCGCAAACGCAAGAGCCGCAAGCGCAGGCTCCTCAAACCCCGGCTCCCGCTTCGCAGACGACCGACCCCGCACAGAAAGCGGCGCTCGGTCCCGGGGTCGAGAAGAGCGAATATATGGCGTATTTCTTCGGCGACTCCTTTATGAACGCGAACGCCATGCCGGACACCGTTATAGCTTTTGCGAGATACGACGGGATAAAACTCACCGTCCGCAACGGCTCCACCGATACCAGAGGCAGCACGGGCCTTTATAACATTTACTCAAAGTTCAATTTTTCCGGCAGTACCTTAACAAGCCCCAAGGACTACACCTTCAACTCTCTTCTTACAAAGCCGAACCATATGGATTTCTTCGTGTTTTACGCGGGCAGAGACAGAACGATCACCCTGCCGGAGAACGCCGAACAGGGATTCCAGGGCTTCAAATACATTCAGAATGAATACTTCAAGGCAAACCCGAACGGCAGGATACTCCTCGTCGGCCCCTCCGGCTATGAAGAGGGCAACGACGGCGCGCTTCCCGAAAGAGTACTGCTTACGGGAAAATCGCTTAAAGAGCACAACGCTCTTATAAAACAAGAGGTCGAGCGCTATTACTCCGTCGCGCCAGCCG
>JAFSVO010000251.1 GCA_017444965.1 Clostridia bacterium
CCCTCGACACCTTTACGGCGCCGCCCGTACTGCCGGCGCACGCGCCGCAGAGCATCAAAAGCACGAGTATATATTTTGAAAACGAGGGCCACTCGTTAAAGTCGGTTATTGTAAAGCCGGTCGTCGTGATAATAGTGCTGACGTTGAAAAACGCCATAAGGAGCGACTTTCCGACCGTGCCGAAAAGCTTGAATATATTCCACGCGATAAGAAGCGTCGACACGCCGACTATCGTGAAATACCAGCGGTTTTCCTCGTTTTTGAAAAACGCCTTGAAGTTTTTCATTATTATCAGGTAATAAAGGTTAAAGTTGACGCCGAACAAAAGCATAAAGACACTGACTACGATATAGATATAATCAGACCCGAAGGTCGCGAGACCCGCGTTGGATATGGCAAAGCCGCCCGTGCCGGCGGTGGCGAAGGAGTAGGTGACCGCCTCGAAAAAGGACATGCCGCCGAAAAGGAGCATTATGATCTCAAGCACGGTAAGCCCCAGATAAAGGGCGTAAAGTATGGTCGCGGTAGAGCGCATTCTGGGGACGAGCTTTCCGCCCTTGACGGGGCCCGTCGTTTCGGCGCGGATTATATGCACGGCGCGCGAGTTGGTTTTCGGCAGAAGCGCCGTTAAAAAGACGAGCACGCCCATGCCGCCTATCCAGTGGGTGAAAGAGCGCCAGAACAGGATGCCGTGAGGCAGGCCCGTAAGGTTCGTAAAGGTCGTCGCGCCCGTCGTCGTAAAGCCGCTGACCGTCTCGAAAAACGCGCTGACGAATGAGGGTATGACGCCCGACAGAACGAAGGGCAGCGCGCCGAAAAGGGACATAAAAAGCCACGACAGCGCGACTATCAAAAACCCCTCGCGCGCGTAAATGCTGCTTTCGCCGCGCATGGTCGCGGTAAGGACGGTGCCGCACAAAACCATGAGTGCCGCCGTTATTATGAACGGATAGGGGCTTTCGCGGTAAATCAGCGCGGTTATTAAAGGCAGCAGCATAAGTCCGCCGACTACCTGAAGTATTCTGCCTAAACTGTTAAGGACTGCTCTGTAATTCATTACTCGATTATATCCTTTATCTTCGTGAGCATCTCTCTGCCCGAAATGACTATTATATCGTCGCCCGCCTCAATTACCGTGCTGCCGTCTGCTATCTGGGGCTGACCGCGGCGCACGACGCAGGCGATAAGGGTCTGCGGCTTGAATTTAAAGTCCTTTAAGGGCTTTCCGATTATGGGCGCGTCGGCTTTTACCCTGAAATCTATCGCCTCAGCCCTGTCGTCAAGCAGCTTGTAAAGCGTTTCGATAGAGCCGCCGCGGTTATTCTGCATGGCGCGGGCGTAGCGGATTATGCCGTTCGCCGTTATGCGTTTGGGCGATATGACCGTGTCGAGCCCCATTTTCTGCATAAGCACGGGCAGGTTTTCGTTATTTACCTTTGCGAGCACCTTTTTTACGCCCGTCTCGTGCGCGTACATCGCGATTATCATATTTTCTTCGTCAAGTCCGGTCAGGGCGACGAAAGCGCCCGTCGACGTGAGGCCTTCGGAAATAAGCAGCTCCTGATTGCTGCCGTTGCCGCATATCACGGTGGCGTCGGGCAGCGTTTCGCAAAGCTCGCGGCAGCGGTCGGCGTCCTGCTCTATTATCTTTACCGAAACGCCCATGGTAAGAAGCTGGCGCGTAAGATAATAGCATATCCTGCCGCCGCCGACTATCATGACGCTTTTGGTCCTTCCGGTAAGTATGCCTATCTTGCCGAAAAAGGCGTTTACGTCGCGCGGGGCGCCGAGGATGACTACCCTGTCGCCCTCACGCAGGATGAAATCGCCCTTCGGGATAAAGACCTCTTCGCCGCGAAGCACGGCGCCGACGAGTATCCTTATCTGATACTTCGCGCGAAGCGCCATAAGCGAAATGCCGATAATGGGGTTGCCCGGCTCGAGCTTTATTTCGATAAGCTCAGCTCTGCCGCGCGCGAAGGGGGATATCTTGAGCGCCGCGGGGTAGCGCATGACGCGGGATATCTCGGCCGCCGCCTCAAGTTCGGGGTTTATGGTCATCGAAAGTCCGAGGTCGGTCTTCAAAAACTCCATCTGCGAGGCGTATTCGGGGTTTCTGACGCGGGCTATCGTATGGCGCGCGCCGAGCCTGCGCGCCACTATGCAGGCGAGCAGGTTTATTTCGTCCAAGGGCGACGCGGCTATAAGAAGATCCGCCGAGGCGACGCCCGCCTCGCGCTGTATCTCGACCGTCGCGCCGTTTCCGATAATGCCCATTACGTCAAATCTGTCGGTCATGGCGCGTACCGCGTCGGCGTCTACGTCTATTACCGCTATGTCGTGGTTTTCGCTCGCGAGCTGTTCGCACAAAATCGAGCCGACCTTGCCCGCGCCCACTATTACTGTTTTCATGATATCTCCTTTGTATAAAGCCCTTTCTTATTTAGGAAACTTTAATATTATACCATAATGAATTGAAAACGCAGCGCGTTTTCGTGAATTGACTACGTCATGAATTGCGCGCAAAGCGCGCCTATTGATAAATGCGCCTGCGGCGCATACCTTTCTTATTCCGCGCATTTATATATCTCGCCCGCGGCGAGGTATATAGAAACGCGGAATATATCGAACGGCGCTTTGCGCCGTATCTCGAAAGGTCGAAGACCTTATATCGAACGCTTTTTGTATCTCGCTTACGCGAGGTATAAAAAGCGTATATCGATGAAACGCGGAGCGTTTCAATTCATGCAAGCTTGCTTGCACTTTTTTATTCGAACTGCGCGTCGTAGAGTCTGCGGTAGAAGCCGCGCTTTTCCATAAGCTCGCGGTGGGTGCCGCTCTCGACGACCTTGCCGTCGTCTATAACGAGTATCTTGTCGGCGTGGCTTATGGTAGACAAGCGGTGGGCGACGACGAAGCAGGTCTTGTTTTTCATAAGCTCGCGCATCGCCTGCTGTATCTTGACCTCGGTGCGGGTATCGACGTTGGAGGTAGCCTCGTCAAGTATCAGCATATTCGCGTCAAGCAGCATGGCGCGGGCAATAGTCAAAAGCTGCTTCTGCCCTTTCGAGATATTCGCCGCGTCGTCGGTTATGACCGTGTCGTACCCCTCGGGGAGCGACCTTATGTAATCGTCAATTTTAGCGGCGCGGGCGGCTCTTTCTATCTCTTCGCGCGTGGCGTCGGGCTTTGCGTAGGCGATATTTTCGGCGATAGTGCCGTAAAAGAGCCAAGTGTCCTGAAGCACCATCGAATAGGCGCCGCGCACGCTTTCGCGCGTGAGTTTATATATATCCTTCCCGTCTACAGTTATCTCGCCGCGGTCTATGTCGTAAAAGCGCATGAGCATATTTATAAGGGTCGTTTTGCCCGCGCCCGTCGGGCCGACTATCGCGATAAGCGAGCCGCGCGGCGCGTCTAAGCTGAAGTCCTTTAAAATGGTCTTTCCGGGCAGGTAGCCGAAATCGACGTGCCGGACTTCTACGTCGCCCGAAACGTCAGACAGCACGCCGGCGTCTGCAGCGTCGGGCTTTTCGGGTATCTCGTCCATAAGCCCGAAGACCCTTTCGGCGGCGGCGAGCGCCGACATAAGCTCGCCGTAAAGGTTGGCTATCTCGTTTATGGGGCCCGAAAACTTGCGCGAATAGAGAACGAAGGAGCTTATGTCGCCTATAGATATGCCGCCGCTCATATACATGAAAGCGCCCATAAGCGACACGAGCGTAAGGGATAAATTGTTTACGAAGCCGACGCAGGGGCCCATCATCATGCCGTAATAATCGGCTTTGTAGTACGCCTCGACGACCTTGTCGTTTTCGCTTTCAAACTCGCGCACGACGTCCTTTTCCTTGGCGTACGCCTTTATCGTTTTCTGCCCCGTGACCATCTCGTCTATATAGGCGTTAAGGGTGCCGAGCAGAGCCGAGCGCTTTCTGAAAAGGGGCTGGGTGCGGTGGGTTATAAACCTGCTTAAAAGCATTGAAAGAGGCACGGTGAAGACGAATATCAGCACCATGCGCGGGGATATGCGAAGCATCATGACGAATGAGCCGACTATCGTCGTAAGCATTGCCAGAACGGACACGAGGTCCTGCGAAAGGCTTTGATTTATCGTGTCGGTGTCGTAGGTTATGCGGCTTATTATGTCGCCCGTCGGGTGCCTGTCGAAGAAGGACACGGGCAGCTCGCACAGACGGTTGAATATATCCTGCCGCAGATTAAAGACTATATTGCGCGAAAGGGCTATCATTATGACCTTTGAAACGTACTTTAAGACCGAGTAGGCGACGTAAAAGGCGACCATTAACCCCGCGTAATGATAAACCGCTTTGAAGTCGACCTGACCCTTAACTATGCCCATGGCGTCTATCGCCTTTCCCGCGAGGGCGGGGCCGACTATCGACACGCCGTCGGACAGAAGGGTCAGAAGCACGACCGAGAAAAAGACCCATTTATATCTGAAAATATATTTCGCGATGCGTAAAAGTATCTCTTTGCGGCGTTTTGGGTCTATCCTTTCGCCGCTCGACATCCTTAAGCTTCCGGGGGCGGATCCTTGCGGCGGGCTCATAAGCTTTCCCCCTCTCCCATTTGCAGGCGCGCTATCTCGGCGTAAAGCTCGCTTTGCTTCATAAGCTCGTCGTGGGTGCCGAAGCCGCGCTCTTCGCCGTTTTCAAGCACGAGTATCTTGTCGCAGCTCTTTATCGAGCTGACCCTCTGCGCGATAACGACGGTGGTCGTGCCGTCAAAGTATTTCTTTATATCGGCGCGCAGAGCGGCGTCGGTTTTGTAGTCGAGCGCGCTTGAAGAGTCGTCAAGAATAAGTATATCCGGCTTTCCCGCAAGGGCGCGGGCGATAAGCAGGCGCTGCTTCTGCCCGCCCGAAATGTTGGCGCCGTGCGAGGCGATCGCCTGACCTATGCCGCCCTCGCGTATGAAATCCGCCTGGGCGGTGGTTATCGCGGTATCGAGAGATATGGGGTCAATATCGCGCCAGAGCTTTATATTCTTTTCGGCGGTCATGTCGAAGACCATGTCGTTCTGGAAAACGACGCCGAAGCGCGAGCGAAGGGCCGGCATATCGTAAGACAGCACGTTTTTGCCGTCTACGTATATTTCGCCCGCGTCCGCGTCGTAAAAGCGGAGCATAAGCGCGGCGAGGGTGCTTTTGCCGGCGCCCGTGGGGCCGAGTATCCCGAGCGACTCGCCCTTTTTGAGGGAGAAGCTAATGTTATGCAGGTCGTCGCGCTTTTTATTGTAAGAGAAGGATACGTTTCTGAACTCTACGGCGAAGCCGGGGCTCTCGCCCTTGTCCGGCTCGGGCTTTTGGGGGATCGGATCCTGCAGCACCTCGTCAATGCGCCCCGCGGAGGCGAGCATCTGCGAAAGCATTGTGATAAGGCGGCTTATGGCTATCATGGCGTTTAAAATAATCGTGAAATAGGACAGGAAGGCGACTATCGCGCCCGCTTCCGAAAGCCCGGCGTTTACGCGCGACGCGCCGACGACTATCACGAGCACGAGCCCCATATTGAGGATAAGGCTCGACGCCGGCTGAGTTATCGCGACGGTCATATTGGCGCGGTTCTCGTCGGCTCGCACCTGTTTATTGACGCCGTCAAAGCGCTCTTTTTCGGCGTCTACGCGTGATAACGCCTTGATAACGCGCACGCCCGAGGCGTTTTCACGTATAACGCGCACCATCTCGTCGACCGAGCGCTGAAGCTTTGTGAAAAAGGGCAGGCCCTTTTTGGATATAAGGATTATTATCAGCGCCATAACGGGGAGCATGCAGCAGAGCACGAGGCAGAGCGTGCGGTCGAGCGCGAAGGTCATGACAATGCCGCCTAAAATAAGTATAGGCCCGCGAACGCCCATGCGAAGCGACCAGCCGACCGTGCGGTAAACGTAATGAGTGTCGCTCGTCATGCGGGAGATAAGCGACGGTATCGTCCATTTGTCTATCTGTGAATTTGAAAGGTAGACGGTCTTTTCAAACAGGTCGTTCCGCATGTCCCGCGTGACGTCGCGCGCGACCGCCGAAGCGACGCGGTTCCCTATTATGTTGAGCGTTACGGAAAGCGCCGAGCAGACGAGCATAAGCCCGCAGAAAATATATATGCTGCGAGCGTCGTTTTTCGGTATGATCTTGTCGATTATGTACGCCAGAAGGTACGGGAGAAAAAGCTCCATGATAGAGCCGAAGAACTTCAGCACTATTCCGCCCAGAGCCCTTAAGGTATACGGTTTTAAATATCTCGTTACGAGCTTCATAAAAAACTCCCGCGCCGCGTATATTATTCCTTTTATAATATACTACCAATTATTTTAAGTTGCAAGAGATTTAATAAAAGTCTTTAAATAAAATAAGACGCTTCATAAAGAAACGTCTTTTGATATTTTACCAATACTCAGACCCCTTTGCTGAGCAGGTATACGCAGTACTGATTCATCGAAACGCCCTCTTCGTCCGAGCGCTGAGCCAAAAGCCTGTGCAGGGATCTGGGGATGCGCAGCTTGAACTGACCGCTGTAATCCTCGGCCCGCGCGGGCTCGGGGATTGGCGTTCCGTCTTCAATACAAGCGGTAAACCACGCGCGTTTCGCGTCTTCAAGCATCTTAAAGCCCTCTTCGACCGTCGGAGCCGCGGTCATACACCCGTTAAGTTCGGGGCAGCGCAAGGCAAAGCCGCCGTCTTCCTTGTCTTCGACGACCTCGACGCGATAAGGAAGATCCATATAGTATTCCAAATCTTTATTCATTTTTTCTCCTCCTCCAAATGCGCTCTGACCGCTTCGTCGACCATGGCGATATACGCTCTGTTCAAGGGATAACTCTTCGGTATCGTTATCGGCATACAGCCCGGCTTTCGGAAGGTATAATGACTGCTCCCGCCGCGCGGCTGTCTACATGTATAACCGATTTTTTCAAGCGCTTTGCAAATCTCTTCGAAACGAAGAGAGGAGTCTTCCCTCAATATTCTTTCGATTAGTTTATCCCATTGACTCACGGTTTATTATTCCTTCCGTTCATATTATACTATGGTGTCATATATGGTGTCAATACTTATTGCGAAAAAGTTTAAAAAATCAGTCCTGTCTGGTGCCGTCGCCGTATACCTCGCAGAAGCGCGCCATAAAGGAGGGCTCCTCGTCCGCGGCGTAAAGGTGGGATATATCCCCGAAGGAATTAACGCGGAAGACCGCTTTGCCCGGTCGCCGCTCTTCGGTCACGCAGGTCGTGACGGAGGTAGTAAGCGCGACGAAGCCCTGCCACAGCGGCACGGGCGATATATTGACAAGGTGGCTCACTATCACGGCGGTCACGCCGAAGTGGCAGAAAAACGCGAGGGTCCCGTCGTTCGGCCTTTCCGCCTCGTAATAAAGCCCGCGACGTCTGTACCCGTGCTCGGCGAGCAGCTTGTCGAACTCGCCCGTAACAAAGTCGTATTCCTCTTTTATCGGCGCGCCGCGGAAATGATCCGCTTTAAACCATTCGTTTCTGTCGAGGCATCTTTCGTCTGAAAGGAAAACCTCGGGCAGAAAGTCCCACGGCACCTTCGAGCGGTCTATGTCGTCGTGATAGACGGGGCAGTGGAACTCGCGCATATAGTCGAGCGTTACGGGCGTTATCCCCGTGCCCTCAAGCGCGATTTTCGCCGTAAGCGCCGCCCTGCCAAGCGGCGACGCGTAGTATTCGTCGGCGTGTATCTTCTTTACGCGCGGGCGTAAAAGCTCCGCCTCGCGCATACCCTTTTCGGTGAGCGTGTCGTGTTCGTAATCGGGTTCGCCGTGGCGGATAAATACTAATTTCATACCTGTCACCTTAAACTAAAGCTTCGCTTTGAAATGAATTGAAAAATCGAAGATTTTTCATGAATTGACTTCGTCATGAATTGCGCGTAAAACGCGCATGAATTGAACGCTTCGCGTTCATTAAGGTATGCGCCGCAGGCGCATTTATCAATAGGCGCGCTTCGCGCGCTCCTTAATGCAAATCTCGGATTTGCAATTCACGCAAGCCGCTGCTTGCAATTCATGAAAAGCCGAAGACTTTTCACTTTCCTATCTGACTTTCTCGTTTAGTTCCGTCAGGTCTTTTACAAGCTTTTCGCCCGTGCCGGGAAGGAAGAAGCTGACGTCCGGCTCGAAGCCGCCGTGATCGTACGCCTCTTTCGTCGGGATGTATTTCCACGCGCCGTTGGCGTTTGAGAAGATCATAGTCATTTTGAAGGGTGACGCCTTTTTTACCTGCGCGCCGCTTTCGGCGAACATCTCGTAGGGCACCGAAACGAATGAAACGTCGCCCGCGCTTATCGCCGAAAGGTAAAGATCGGCGTACCTTTGCCCTTTAAGCTTGTCTTCGTTTCTTATGCAGCTCATGACCTGCTGAATGGAGCGGAAGCCGTTTTCGTCGAAAGCGCGGTACGCGTCCTTATGGTTTTCCGATTTATCGTTCCGCCAGATAAGGCGCAGCTCCCACGCCTTGTCGTAAAGGTCGGCTCTCGTGTGGTTTATCTCGGCGGGCGCCATGTACGTTTCGGCTTTTATTTTGCCCGTCTTTATGGGCTCGGCTTTTAAAAGCGCCTCGTTTACGTATTTTATAAACTCGTTGTCGTACGGCTCGCCCTGCTCGAACTTTTTTTCGGGCATCGGGCCTTTCACGTCGATATTTCCCGCCGCGCCGTTGAAATAAACGTAATCTACGTCGGGATAGCGGCTCTCGAATACCTCGCGCGTTCTGCCGAAGGTCTGCGGCGACACGCGGTATATGCCCTGCGACATATCGCCGTCGCCCGTCGGGTGGGTCTGGAAGTTGACCATTATTATATCTCTCCCGCCCCTGCGCTTAAAGCGCAGAACGAGCATTTCCCTATCCCCTTCGCTTTCGTGCGCGACCTCGCCCGAGGTGTTGACGCGCCCCGTCGAAACGCTTGACGTTATCTCGCCGTCGGCGTATTTATAGCGGCGGACGGAGTTTATGCCGTCCGTCTGCACGCTCGCGCCGTAAAGCTCGGTCTCAGACAGCGCGTCGTAAGCCTTTTTCGCCGTTTCGCCTATCTTTACGGCGTTCTCGTCTATCCAGCGGCGGACGTTCGGGTTTGAAACTTCCTCAACGGCGACGCTGCAGTGTGTGTGCGTGCCCGAAACGGTTATATTCTTTTCGGGTACCGAAAGCCTTTCCGACACGGCGCGCCTTATCTTAGCGCTGAAAAGGTCGCCCGCGTAAAGCGTTTCGACCGAAATGAGAACGGCGCAGTCTTCCCCGTCGGAGATGACGACCGCCGTCGCCGTGATGTCGCGCAGAACGGCGTTCGATATGCGGATATCCATCCTGCCGAGACCCGCTAAAGGCACGGGGCAGTTTTTTATATCGGGCGTTATTACGCACCTTGCAAAACCGGACTTGAACATAAACGATACCCTCTTTTTCATTTATTTACACTCAGAATCTTCTTTTAACGACGCTCCAAACTGTTCTATAGTGGTTTCAGAATCCCTGTCAGAAACCTTCTTATCCATAGCTGTTTCTATAAGATCAAGCAATTTTTTAGCTCTGTCTATGAAATAATCGTCAAAATCATCCTTAACAAGAAAGTCGTAATTAACGAGATGTGATTCAATTCGTTCTTTAAGTTCTTCAACTGTTAAGCCTTGTGCTTTTTTTAATATGGCTTTCGTATAAACGCTCGGGGCGTTACCTCCAATCGAACGGTTTGTTTCGGGAAGAATAGGCGTCTTATTTACGATAGAATTATACTTTTGTCGTTTTATATTCTCTTTCTCGCAATACGCTTCTGGGAAAATATGATGAATATCCGGAGACTGCTCCATACTGTTGATTTTATCTATCGTGATGTCATTCATAAAATCTCGGCATTTTTCTTTATACAGCAAAGCCATAATACCCTTGTAAGCCGCGCTTAAACGGTTTTGAAGAGTAAGCAATCTTATTGATGAGAAGTATGACGCGTTAACAGTGCGCGAGGGATTTTGTCTGCCCAACACTTCGTCCACTACGTCTTCCATGTCGTTGGCATAACGCGTTTCGTTTGCGCCGCCGTACATCTCGCCGAGAATGCCGCACCAGTACCATCTGGACAGTATCTTTATGGTGTTAGGCTCATTACATTTTGTCTTTCCGAGTGCAGCGCAGATCGCCGCAAGCGGAATAATCTGCGTAGCGTACGGCAGATCTCTCATACGAAAAACATATTGATAATTTAAAAGAAACTCACGCGCCAATTTAAAACCAGATAATAACTGTTCTTTGTTCTTGCAGTAAGACTCAAATTTAAGATTCAAAACATCCTTCTTTTTACAGCTTACTGCGCCGACTTTACCGACTTGTTTGTCAAGATAACTTGTGTATAGAGTAAGCGCTGTCAAGAAAGCAGTTTCATCAATACCGTCAAATAAGTCTGTACGGAATGTTTCGCCTTCTGCTCTGATTATTTTTTTGCTCTCTTCCCAGTCTTTTCTAAGGTCAAAGCCTTCGTTTGTTATTGGGTCCTGAAAAGTTGCAAAAGTCGCGGTCACCAGCTCAAAAACAGTAAGCGGTACGCCGCCGGTATTAACATTTTCAAATACTTTGCATACAGCCTCTCTTGGCGTAAATCTATTAAGGGTTATTACCGGAAGCTTATATCCTAAAATAGTATTAATAACTTCGGATTGAAACTTTCCTAAAAGTTGCAAGGCATCAGGATCTCCTTGATGATAATTCATATATTCATAAGACCAATTCAACAGTTTTGTTGAATCAAAAACTATATTAACGGGAAACATCTTCTGTTCGTATTCTTTTTGTGTGTCGGAGAGATCTAAAACTATATCCCTATC
>JAFSVO010000252.1 GCA_017444965.1 Clostridia bacterium
ATGAAAAACGCGTCCTCGCACGAGGCGACGTAGTACGCCGCGTGAACGCCGGCGTCCGTCCTGCCGCAGCCCGAAACGTAAAGCTCTTTTCCGCAAAGTGCGAAGGCCGCGCGTTCAAGCGCCTCCTGCACGGTGGGAAGCGATTTTTGCCTCTGCCAGCCGTGAAAGGCGCTTCCGTCGTAAGACAACACGAACGCCCTTTTCATAAGCCGAACACCCGCGCAAGCACTATGACGCCCGCCGAAACGATTACCGTTATCGCGTATCCCGCGGCGTCGACCTTTCCGTATTTAAGCTCGTGAAGCCGCGTTCTGCCCTCGCCGCCTCTGTAAAGACGGCATTCCATCGCCGTAGCGAGCTCGTCGGCGCGCCTGAAGGAGGATACGAAAAGGGGCACGAGTATGGGTATAAGCGCCTTCGCCCTTTTGATGAGCCCGCCGCTTTCAAGGTCCGCGCCGCGCGCCTTCTGCGCCGAGGTTATCTTGTTCGTCTCGTCCGAAAGCGTGGGGATAAATCTTAAAGCTATCGTCATCATCATGGCGAATTCGTGGACGGGGACCTTTATTTTCTTAAGCGGGGAAAGAAGCGTCTCAAGCCCGTCGGTAAGGCTCATGGGCGAGGTCGTGAAGGTTAAAAGCGAGCTTTGCGCGACGAGCAGGATTATCCTTACCGCCATGGCGCACGCGATTCGCGCGCCCTCGCGCGTTACGGTGAATATCCAGACCTTGAATATCTCCTCGCCCGGCGTGTAGAGAAGATTTAAAGCCGCCGTGAAGAGCACTATGAATATTATCGCGCGAAGCGACCTGAGTATCAGCTTCAGCTTTACCTGCGAAAGGATAGCCGCGAACGCCGTAAACAGTACGCAAAGCCCGTACGACGCGGGGCCCTTCGCCATAAAGAGAGCTATTATGAAGATGAAAAGAGAGCACAGCTTGGTGCGCGGGTCCATGCGGTGTAAGGGGCTCGTTCCCGGCAGATACTGCCCTAAGGTTATGTTAGTCACGCGCTCTCGCCCCCTTTATCACAGACGCCGCGGCTTCGGGCGTGAACGCCGTTTTAAGGTTTATACCGCGGGAGCGAAGCTCGGATATGACTTCGCACACCTTAGGAACGCCGAGCCCCGCGCTTTTAAGCTCTTCCGCGCGCTCGAACACCTCAAAAGGCGTTCCCTGCATAAGTATGCTGCCGCGGTGAAGCACGATAAGGCGCTGCGCGTTTTCGGCGGCGTCCTCCATGCTGTGGGTCACGAAAATGACCGACGTTCTGTGCTTTTCGCGGTAATTTTTTATATAACCTATTATCTGCTCGCGGCCGCGCGGGTCAAGCCCCGCCGTCGGCTCGTCAAGGACTAAAAGCTGCGGCTCCATCGCGAGTATGCCGGCTATGGCGACCCTTCTTTTCTGCCCGCCCGAAAGCTCGAAGGGCGATTTTGAAAGGTCGTCTTCAGACAGCCCTACTATCTGCGCCGCCTCAAGCGCGCGGCGCTCGGTCTCCTCGTTTGACAGACCCATATTTTTCGGGCCGAAGGATATGTCCTTTAAAACCGTTTCTTCAAAAAGCTGGTATTCGGGGTACTGGAAGACGAGCCCTACGGCGAATCTCGCGGCGCGAAGCAGTCTTTTATCCGACCTTATGTCCTCGCCGTGTATGAGCACCCTGCCCGAGGTGGGCTTAAGTATGCCGTTTAAGTGCTGTATTAGGGTCGATTTTCCGCGGCCCGTCTGCCCTATGACCGCCGTCATCTCGCTTTCGCCTATAGAAAACGACACGTCGGAGAGCGCCTTTTTTTCAAAAGGCGTTCCCGGGCTGTATATATGCGTTAAATTTTCGACGGTCAGAAGATCGGTCACGGTTTTACCCTCTTAAGTATTTTTCGATTTGGTCGGCGCATTCTTTTACTGAAAGCGCTGTAAGGTCAAGCGAGCTGTCAAGCTCGTATAAAAGCTTTACCGTTTGCGGGACGTCGAGCGAAAGCTCGCGCATCTTTTCGACCTGTGAAAAGACTTCCTTCGGCGTTCCCGTAAGGGCTATCCTTCCCTCGTGCATGACGACGACGCGCGAACAGAGCGCCGCCTCGTCCATATGGTGGGTTATGAGCACGACGGTCATGCCCTTTTCGCGGTTTAGCCCGAGCACCGTGTCGAGCACCTCGCGCCGCCCGCGCGGGTCGAGCATGGCGGTAGGCTCGTCCAGTATCAGCGCCTGCGGCTCCATCGCGAGCACGCCGGCTATCGCGACGCGCTGCTTCTGCCCGCCCGAAAGAAGATGGGGCGCGTGGGTCCTGTATTCGAGCATATCGACGGCGGAAAGCGCCTCGTCGACGCGTTTTCTTATCTCGGCGCTCTCCATCCCGAGGTTTTCGCAGGCGAACGCCACGTCCTCTTCAACTATCGAGGAAACTATCTGATTGTCGGAGTTCTGAAAGACCATGCCCGCGGCGCGCCTTATATCGAAAAGCCGCTCTTCGTCGCGCGTGCTGAGGCCGTTTACGAAAACGTCGCCCGCCGTCGGGATAAGTATGCCGTTCATAAGCTTCGCGAGGGTCGATTTGCCGCACCCGTTGTGACCCAGCACCGCGACGCATTCTCCCTTTTTTATCTCAAGGTCTATATCCGAAAGGACGTTTTTCGCGCCCTCTTCGTAGGCGAAGGATACGTTTTTGAATTCTATCATCTCTCCCACCTCGCGGCGGCGCCGCACGGAAGATAAAGCCCGGTCGTTTTCACGCGGAGCCCCAGCTCCTGCGCGTCGACCCTGCCGCCGAAGGACGAAAGCGTTCTGCCGAGGATATAGGCGGGCACCGACGGGGCTATGCCCGTCGTGTACGAGCTTATAAGGAAGAAAAGCGGATCGTCGGAAAGAAGGCGCGCGCAAAGCTCTATAAGCTCGGACACGTTTTCCTCAAACTTCCATATCTCGCCCGCCGGCCCTCTGCCGTAGGACGGGGGGTCCATTATTATGCCGTCGTACCGCCTGCCGCGGTTTATCTCTCTTTTGATAAACTTTCTCGCGTCGTCGACGATGTATCTGACAGGCGCGCCCGCGAGCCCGTTTAGCGCGGCGTTGTCCTTCGCCCACTGCACCATCCCGCGCGCGGCGTCTACGTGGCAGACGGAGGCGCCCTCTTTTGCCGCGGCAACCGTCGCGGCGCCCGTATACGCGAAAAGATTCAAGACGGAAACGGGTCTTTTCGCGCCCTTTATCTTTCTTCTTATAAACTCCCAGTTAGACGCCTGCTCGGGGAAAACGCCCGTGTGCTTAAAGCTCATCGGACGGACGCCGAAGCGCAGATCGCCGCAGGATACCTCCCAGCTTTCGGGAAGGCTGTAAACGCGCCAGCTGCCGCCGCCCTCGGACGACCTTGTATAGACGGCGTCGGCCTTTTTCCAGAGGCTTTTGTCCGCCTCTTCCCATATTGCCTGGGGGTCGGGGCGCACCAAAGTATAGGCGCCCCATCTCTCGAGCCGCCTGCCGCCGCCGCAGTCTGTAAGTTCGTAATCTTTGAAGCTGTCGGAAAAAAACATTCGTCTTATCCTTTATCTATAATTATACAGAATATATTATACTATCTTTATCGCGCTTTTGCAACACGAATATTTGACCTGTGCCGCGGCGTCTTTTTGACGCGCGCGGCGCTTTCACGCAGGCTGCGACACAAAACGTGAATATTTTATCGCTTTACGTCGAATAACGTCGAAAAAAGTCGAAAACCGTCGAAAAGTTTTTACGCCGTATTTACCGGCTTTACTTGATGTTTCGGGAGGCGCGTGATAAAATAAAGAAA
>JAFSVO010000253.1 GCA_017444965.1 Clostridia bacterium
AAGATATCCGAAACGCTCGCGAAAATAGACGAGAAGTTTGAAAAGATCGAGGCAAACAAAAAGCAGATGGCTTTTATAAAGACGGTTACGGTATGCCCGGCGTGCGGCGCCGAATGCGATAAGAAAGACGCCTTCTGCAGAGTTTGCGGACAAAAGCTCTGATGTACTCGCAAAGCGATTACAAAGAGAGCGCGGAATACATAAAAAGCAGGATAAAAGAGCCTGTTCCCAAGATACTTCTGACCTTGGGAACAGGGCTCGGCTTCCTTGCCGATATCGCGGCTGACCCCGTGATCATTCCGTACTGCGATATCCCGCGCTTCAAAACGTCAACCGCGCCCGGGCATATGGGCAGGCTTGTCGCCGGCAAGCTTTGCGGGATTCCCGTATTTATGATGCAGGGCAGGCTTCACGCTTATGAGGGATACACGCCGGAGGATATCGTTTATCCCTTGCGCGCTTTGTCTCTTTTGGGCGTTAAGACGGTTATTCTGACTAACGCCGCGGGCGCCGTGAACGAAAGCTACCGCCCGGGGGATCTTATGATAATATCCGATCATATTAAGCTTGCGCCTCAAAGTCCGCTTACGGGCGAAAACCTTCCGGAGTTCGGACCGCGCTTTTGCGATATGTCGGAAACTTATGACGCGGAATACCGGAAAGCGGCGAAAAACAGCGCCGAAAAGCTCGGTATCCGCGCCCATGAGGGAGTTTATTTTTACTTTCAGGGGCCGCAGTACGAAACGCCGGCGGAAATACGCGCCGCAAGAGCGCTTGGCGGCGACGCCGTCGGTATGTCCACGGTTTTTGAAGCGATAGCCGCAAGTCATATGAAAATGCGCGTTTTGGGAATATCGCTAATGTCGAATATGGCGGCGGGCATACTCAAAACGCCTTTGTCAAGCGAAGAGGTCGAAAGATGCGCGAATAAACAAAAGGACGCTTTTTCGGCGCTTATTCTTGACGTACTTCCCAAGCTTTTATAAAACGGACGGTGTTTATTACTTGAAAAGAAACAAATCGGAAAGCTTTCTGCAAAGCACTATGGTGCTTATGGCGGCAAGCATTATCGTTAAAATAATAGGCGCGCTTTTTTCTATCCCGCTTACCAATCTTTACGGCGCGGACGGAAACGGTATTTTTACGGTCGCTTATTATATTTATACGGCGATGTTTATCATATCCACCGCCGGGCTTCCCGTCGCCGTTTCCAAAATGGTCGCGGAGGCAAAGGCGCTCGGCAGGATAAAAGAAACCAAACGTATAGGTAAAGTCGCGCTTGTTTCTTTTGCCGCGATAGGATTGTTCTTTACCCTGGTGATGATTTTCGGGGTCGACTTTTTCATGGCGCTTGCCAAAAGCAATATGGCAAGAAAGGCTGTTCTTGCGGTCGCCCCCACAATCTTTTTCATTTGCATAGTATCTGCTATAAGAGGCTATTATCAAGGCCTTTCAAATATGATCCCGACAGCCGTGTCGCAGGTCATAGAAGCTCTCGGTAAGCTTGTTTTCGGACTGTTTCTGGCGTATTATCTTATGCATAAAGGATACGGGCTTGAAACGGTCGTCGCGGGCGCTATTGGCGGCGTTACCATAGGGACGGTCTTAAGCGCGATATATATCTTTGAGGTAAGGCTTAAAGACGCGCGCGCGGACAGACTTGACCCGGGCGTTTCGGAAAGCGGCGACTGCAGACCGTCCGGAGAGATATTCAAAAAGCTTATTAAGATAGCCGTGCCTATAACGATAGGTTCATCGGTTTTAAGCGTAACTAATCTTATCGATACGTTTGTGGTCCTCGCAAGACTTCAGGAGGGATGCAATCTTACCGACGTCGCCGCAAACCACCTTTACGGCGCTTACGGTATGTCGGTCAAGTTTTTCAATCTTCCTCAAACGGTAATAGTAGGTATAGGCGTGAGCGTTATTCCCGCTATTGCCGCGGCGCTCGCCAAAAGGGAAGAAGATAACGCAAGGCTGTTTACCGAAAGCGCGTTCCGCCTTACGGGACTTTTGGCTTTTCCGTGCGCTATAGGCCTTGCCGTGCTTTCAAAGCCTATACTCAGCCTTTTCTATTACAGGCAGCAGTCGGACGCGGCTGAGGCGGCGCCTCTTTTAGTGCTTTTGGGACCCGCGGTGTTTTTCGTCGCGATGGTAAGCGTTACGAACGCGGTCCTTCAGGCAAGCGGCAATATCTGGCTGCCGGTATTCAGTATGACTCTCGGCGGTTTAATAAAGCTTACCACGAACTACTTTTTGGTCGGCACGCCGGGCATCAATATCAGCGGCGCGCCTATCGGCACCTGCCTTTGCTACGGCACGATAACCGTTTTGAATCTGATATTCATAAGGAATAAGAGGATCAGGTTCTCGCTTTTACGCGTCTTTTTAAAACCGCTTACCGCGGCGGCGGTAATGGGAGCGTTTGCTTTCTTTATTTACAGTCCTTTGTCGGCGCTTATCACGGGGCTTTCGGGATCGCTCTTAAGCGGCTTTTTGAGGCAGGCTTTGACGCTTGCCGTGACCCTTTTTGCTTCGGCAGTTTTGTACTGTCTTATGCTTATTGCGCTTAAAGCGCTGCCCAAAGAAGACGTTTTAATGCTTCCAAAAGGGGAAAAAATTGCAAAAATTTTG
>JAFSVO010000254.1 GCA_017444965.1 Clostridia bacterium
CCGGAACGGCTGTATGTAATCAACGCACGGCGTTGTATGTCATCAAGCCGACGGAATGAGGAATACACGCGCTTTGCGCGTGATGCCATGCGGCGCTTTACGCGCCGATAACATCCGCGGCTGCCCGCCGCGATTACATACCAAGCCTCCGCTCCGTCGGCTTGGATTTGACTGCGGGCGCGACAACAATATGCTCAATAATAAAATTCATATGGAGGATCACACATTATGAAATGGGGAGAACTGCGCGAGGAAGAGTTTGACGCCGCCATAAAGGAATCGGGCGGGCTTTGCATAATGCCGATAGGGTGTATGGAGATGCACGGTCAGCATCTTCCGGTGGCGACCGATACGATGAAGATAGAAGCGGGGCTCGAGGCGGCGGCGAAAATAGAGCCGGTCATGGAGTTCCCGCCCTTCAGGTTCGGCGACGTACAGGGCCTCGTTACCAAAAAGGGCTCTATCCGCCTTACCGTCGAGCTTGAGCAGGAGCTTTTAAAACAGCTCTGCTCGGAAATAGCGCGTAACGGCTTTAAGAAGATAATGCTTTTAAACAGCCACGGCGGAAACAAGTTCATGCTCAACAATTTCGTGCGAAGCGTTTCCTACACGCAGAAGGACTACGTCGTTATGACGCACACGACGGGCGCCAAGTTCGTTCAGCCGCCGAACCTCAAAAAGATACTCGACGAGCAGGGGCGCGAGGCGCTGCCCGAGCTTTTGGACGAGGATATCGAGGTCATTGAAGAGTTCGTCGCGAACAACCGTATTTACGGCCACGCCGGATTCGGCGAAACGGCGATGATATTCGGCTGCCGCCCCGACCTTGTGCGAATGGACCGCGCCGACGCGGTATCGGGGCTCGATACGCACGAAGCCGATTACTTAAAGCCCTACGACGACTCGCAGCGCTGGTGGGGCAGAAGCTTCCCCAACAGCTATATGGGCGACGTGCCGCGCGGCTGCAACGAGCGGTTCGGAAAGCTGGGCATGCGGCTTTTGGTCGAGCATCTCGTCGAGATGATAAGGGTCTTAAAATACGACGAAAATATGCTCCGCTGGAACGCCGAAAGGAACGCCGCGCGCGGCAGATACTGATAAAGATAAAAAATACTTGCATTATTATTATTTATATGGTATAGTGTCATTACAAGTTATTAAAGTTTCCGAAAGAGTGAGAGCGCATCTCACTCTTTCTTATCTGTAAAGGAGGGGCGGGCTTGAAAAATAAAGAGCTTATTTCGGAGGTTTGGGCGATGGCGCAGACGGCGTGCTCGAACGCCGGCGTTTCGCTTTGGGACGTCACGTTTGAAAAAGAGGGCGGCGCGTACGTTCTGACCGTATATATCGACCGCGGCGAGGGCGTTTTTATAGAGGACTGCGAAAAGGTATCGCGCGAAATAGACCCTCAGCTTGACGAGCCGCGCTTTGACAGCCTGCCGCCCTACACGCTGACCGTTTCAAGCGCGGGCC
Organism: Clostridia bacterium; assembly: GCA_017444965.1. Classification (GTDB taxonomy): domain Bacteria; phylum Bacillota; class Clostridia; order Oscillospirales; family Butyricicoccaceae; genus RGIG3513. Next base: position 1,474 of record JAFSVO010000254.1, read on the forward strand.
TTACGCGAAAGCTTTCCCGCCCCGAGCATTTCGAGTGGGCGAAGGGCAAAAAGGTCGAGGTCGGCAATTACAAGGGCGCGCACACGGTGGGCGAGCTCGTGAGCGAAAAAGACGGCGACGTGACCGTCAAAGTCGGCGAAGAGCTTATCACGGTAGAAAAATCCAAGCACGGCGGCGTAAAACTCTATTTTGAGAAATAATAATATAAATATAA
>JAFSVO010000255.1 GCA_017444965.1 Clostridia bacterium
ACCATAACGCTGTCGGGAATGTTGTATTGTATCTCGCCGCTCGCCGCGGGATAGGCGATTATGACCGACTTGTTCTTGTTGAAAAGAACGTGGTCGTTTCCCTCGCGCTTGTTCGCCTCTGACTTGTAGTATTTGTTCTTCGGCGAAACGCATATCGATTTCATCGATTCGCAGCCGCGGAAAGGCGCGTCGCTTATGCTTGAGACCGAGGCGGGCAAATCTATCCTTACGAGTTTGCGGCAGTTTTTAAAAGCGCTCTTGCCTATCTTTTTGAGCCCTTCCTTAAAGTCTATCGCCTTAAGCTTGATACAGCCGTTGAAAACGAGGTCGTCTATTTTTGTGACCGTTTCGGGAATGTCGATCTCTTCAAGCTCTACGCAGTCGGAGAACGCGCTTTCGCCGAGTATCGTCAGGTTTTTCGGAAGCTTTATCTCGCGCAGGCTCTTACAGCTGTTGAACACGCCGCCGTAAAGCTCGGTAAGCCCGTCGGGCAGGACGATATCCGAAAGAATGGCGCAGTTCTCAAAGGCGCGCTCGCCTATCTTGATGCAGCTGTTCTTTACCTCGAGCCGCTTCATACTTATACAGTCGCGGAACGCGCTTTCGCCGACGCGTATCGTGTTTTCGGGAATGGTCATCTCTTCGAGGTTGTTGCAGCCGCGGAAGCTTTCTATCCCGATTATCTCGAGCGACTGGGGAAGAGAGATCCTGTGAAGCGCCTTTCTGCTCTTGAAGGCGGAGTCGCTTATAACGCGCACTCCCTCCGGCACGACTATTTCAGTGCCGTTGTCCTCGCAGTGCTCGAGGTTTTCTTCCTTAATGGTAAGGCGGTCCATCGCGACGGCGGGAAGGTCGCGCCTTAAAGCGTCGATAAGTTTTTTCTTATCCTTCGTCGTACTGTGGTGGGTGTTCGCGAGAAGTATCTCAAACGCGGGCGGTACCTCGACGTCGTCGATGAATATGGGATAAAGGCGCTTGTGATTCTCTCTCGCGACGATGATCTCCATACCGCAGAAGGGAGAAGCCATAGAGTAGCGCGATACGAAAAGAAGGACCGCCTCCGCGTGCTCTATCTTGGTGCGCAGCTCGTCGCGGAAATCGCTGCCGTTCTCGCACGATTCATCGTACCACATACGGTATTTGCAGTCGTGCAGCAGGTTAAGAACGGCGTATACCTCTTTCTTGTCCCTGTGCGAATAGCTGATGAAAAGATACGGCTCTTTCCCCGTGTATACTTCGAAATTTGTGCGGACGTCCTCTGAGGGATCTTCATAACTTGCGGGCTTCCTCGGTGCCATCAGTCGTTTCCTCCTGTATTTTTATTTGAACTTATTATCCGGTACTTACGTTTTGAAACGCCCCAGCGGTCGTGCAGGATGTCGGGTATCCTCGCTATGAGTTGCTCGTCGTAGATCGTGGAATCCTTCTGATGAAGCGCCTCCGATACGGCGGGCAGATCGTAGAAATCGCAGATGAAGGGATGCATTTTGAGTATCGTGCTTTCGTGTCTTCCGGGCGCGAGGCCGGCGTCACGGTAGGCGTTGACGTCGTTCATCGTCGCGCCCGTCCAGCCCTCTGACTCAAGGAACGCCATCCAGCGGTCGTGCTCGGAATAGGTAAGCTTCGCGAGTTTTTCCTTTGAAAGGAAGGCGCCCGGATCGACCTCCTCCGCGTTTTCGTCTTCGGTGTAATCGAGCCCCAAAAGTGCGAGCTTGTAGCGGATATGCAGCGCGTTCGCGCGGTTAGAGCGCTTCTTTACCTCGAGAAGATTATACTGCGTAAGCGCGTCTTCGACGTTAAGGGCGCCGTCCGAGAAGATATCCGAATAGACGAGATGCACGTTTTTCGCGAGCGCCTCGAGAGGCGACGCCACAAGATTGCCGTAGCTGTAAATTTCGCTCAGATTGCCGAAGGGGCGCAGACGGTAAGGCACGCGGCGGCTTTCCTTCGAGTCGGACGTCTTAAGGTCGCGTATCATTTCCGACTTGTCGGATGAGCGGAGATATACGAAAACGGGCGGCTCTTTTGAGAAGCCCGGGTCCATGCGGTAGTAGGCGAGGCGGAGCTGAAGCGCAAGCTCGACGTTGCGGCTGTCCGAGCCGCAGTCTATCACGACGTAGGTCGCGTTTGAGCAATGCTCTTTAACGGCGTTCTGAAGAGAAATGCCGTCGGGGCAGTCAAAGTAAAGCACGTCGTACCGCCCGCCGGGAGCGAGAGCGGGATACCGCACCAGGAATTCCGCTTTCTTTTCGCCGACGTCCTTCCCCGCGACGCGTATTTTAAGGCGATAGCCGTCAAGCTGGCCGCACCAGCACGCCGTGCGCAGAACGCTGAGGTTCACGTCGCCCATGCCGACGAGCAGAAGCTCTATTTCGCCCTCTTTCGCGCCTTCGGTAAGCGGATGCTCCTGCAAAAGGCGGTAGGCGATCTCTTCACTGTCGCTGAAAATGCGTATATCCAAAGAGCCCTTTTTAGTGGCGTCTACCATGGTGTCGCAGTCGGGCAGGCCGCAGCGCAGGAATATATGCACGCGTTCCTGCGCGTTTTTCGGAAGGCCGCCGTTCGCGGCGATAAGCTTCAGCGCGTCGTTTAAGTTCGCGTCCTCGTCGTCGCCTATGCAGAAATAAAAAACGTCTCTTAAAGCGCGCTTTTTCACTTTAAGGTCGGTTATCCCGTCGCCGTGGAAAACGTATTTTTGCCTTTGTATAAGGCGGCTGTTTTTCGGCGTTTCGCCGCAGCCCGTGAAAACGACGTCGCTTTTTTTCTGCGCCTCGCGTATGCTGCCGGCGAGCGCAAGGGTACGTTCGCTGAGCCCCGAAAGCACGTAAAGAGGCCTTTTGTGAGAGTTTATGATGAAGAGGCGGAACTCAACGTAGCAGCGCAGAAGTATCGTGTACGCCGCAAGCGCCGCGACCGCCGGCAGAAGGATATGCAGCAGACCGAGCAGGATAAGGTAACAGCGGCAGAAGAAACCGCCGCCGACGGCGCCGCTTATCAATTCCTGAAACTCGAGGTAATCGGCGTCGAGCGAAATGATGCGCAGAGTGTTTAAAAGCGATTCAAGCAGCCCGACCGATAAAACGTACTGCCCGAGAAAGACGGGAAGATATGCGACGAACGCCGAAACGACAAGCGCGAGCAGCACCGCGCCGACGCGCAGATCGCCGAACCGCCTGCGCAGACCGACCGCCGCGGCAAGCAGCAAGAGGAGCAGCGATATAAAGAAGCATAAGGTCCAGATCATCAGTCCGTAAGATCCTTTTTTCAGTAATAAGCGCCCCGCATCGGAAAAGACGGAACGTCCGCCGCGCGCGGCGTGGATAAAAAACGGAGAATTACGGCGAAAAACCGCCGTTACTTATATTAGAATATAATAATACAATGTTATTCTACACTCCGCCGCGTGATTTGTCAATGTTCGACGTATTTTTTCTTGACGGGAGCAGAGAACGGGGGAGATAATGCGGAATTGCGCCTTGCGGCACGGTTATATTTTGCGGCGGAGCCGCGAAGTGATATTGTATTTGCCCGCAGAAAGCCGGCGAATACAGCTGAAATAAAAGATCCGAAAATTTTTCGGATTTTTTTATTTTCCGGGGTGAGATGCGCCGCGCGATTTGATACGATTAAAATGCAGAAAGCGAAAAGGGCGCGCGGCGCAGTTATATTGCGTTGCAGTTATATTCGGCTTACGCCGAGTTATATTGCGCTTCGCGCAGTTTTGGATGCGAATATAATATAACTTTGCAGCAAAGCCGCAAAATATAACTGACACGAAAGTGTCAATATAACTGCCGCCAAAGGCGGCAATATAACTTTTTCGTCTCTACTCGCGCGATTTGATACGATTAAAATGCAGAAAGCGAAAAGGGCGCGCGGCGCAGTTATATTCGCCTTACGGCGAGTTATATTGCGTTGCAGTTATATTCGGCTTACGCCGAGTTATATTGCGCTTCGCGCAGTTTTGGATGCGAATATAATATAACT
>JAFSVO010000256.1 GCA_017444965.1 Clostridia bacterium
ATATCGCGGACGTTCAGCTCCGTCACGCCTATCTTCATATTGTTGAACACGGTGACCACGTCGGCGAGGATGCCCATTCGCGTTTTTGCCGCTATCCTTATCGCGGTGACGTATTTTTTATTCTGCGTGTCGTCCCATTCGACTTTTATCCAGCGGCCGTATTCGTCTTCTTTTTCTATAGACGTTTTTACGTTAATACATTCTTTTCTGTGCACCGAAACGCCGTTGCCGCGCGTTACGAACCCTATAATATCGTCGCCCGGTACGGGCGTGCAGCATTTGGCGAACTTGACGAGGCAGTTATCGAGCCCTTCCACTATGACGCCGCTTTCGGAATGTCTTCCGCTTTTGCTCCTTGTCTGCTGTATCTGAGGCGCCAGAAGCTTTTGCTGCGCCGTCTGCTCTTCCCGAACTCTCGCGACTATCCTCGAAACGGTAATACCGCCGTATCCGACCGACGCGTAAAGCTCGTCTAAATTTGCGAAATCAAATCTTTTTAAGAGCACGGGCTGAAAGTCGGGCTGATTGAATATATCCCACAAAAACTCAGATTTAAGCTCATGCTCGAGCATGGCTTTGCCCTCGGCGATGTTTTCTTCCCTGCGCTCTTTTTTGAACCACTGTTTTATCTTTGTTTTTGCAGAGTTCGTCTTGACTATCTGCATCCAGTCTCTTTTGGGACCGGTAGAAGAGTTTGAAGTAATGATGTCGACTATATCGCCGCTGTTCAGCGTATAGTCTATGCTGACCATTTTCGCGTTTACCTTGGCGCCGACCATCTTATTTCCTACCGCCGAATGTATGGCGTATGCAAAATCTATGGGAGTCGCTCCGCTCGGAAGGGATATCACGTCGCCCTTCGGGGTAAATACGAACACCTCGTCGGCGAACATATCCGTCTTGATGTTTTTTATAAAGTCTTCCGCGTCGCTTTCCTGCTGGTTTTCAAGAAGCTGGCGTATCCACGCGAAGGTCTCTTCATTCTGCTTGCCCGAAAGTCCGTCTTTGTATTTCCAGTGCGCCGCTATCCCGTATTCCGCCATATGATCCATATCGAAGGTGCGGATCTGCACTTCGATAGGCATGCCGTCGGCGCCTATGACTACCGTATGAAGCGACTGATAGCCGTTCGGCTTCGGGTTGCTTATATAGTCTTTAAATCTTCCCGGGATAGGTCTGAAAAGCTCGTGCACGATACCCACCACGTTATAGCAGTCGGCTATATCTTTAACTATTACTCTTACCGCGCAAACGTCGTAGATCTGGTCGAATTCGAGGTTTTGTCCGTATACCTTTCTGTAAATGCTGTATATATGCTTGACTCGCGACTTTATCTCGTATTTGATGCCGGCGCGGTCGAGCTTATCCGAAATGCCCTTTTGTATTTTGCTTAAAAAGTCGTCGAATTTGACCTTTTTGGCCGCGAGAAAATCCGACACTTCCTTATACCCTACGGGGTCGAGTATCTGAAGGCTTATATCCTCAAGCTCGCTTTTGACCGTCTGCATGCCGAGCCTGTGCGCAAGCGGGGCGTAAATCTCCATGGTTTCGACGGCTTTTTCGCTTCGTTTGACGGGGTCCCAGTACTGATTCGTGCGCATATTGTGAAGCCGGTCGGCAAGCTTTATTATGATAACGCGGATATCCTTCGCCATAGCAAGGAACATTTTGCGCAGATCCTCCATCTGCTCTTCTTCCCTGCTGTTGTAAACGATATGCCCGAGCTTTGTAACGCCGTCGACTAAAAGCGCGACAGACTCGCCGAACTCTTTTTTGACGCGGTCGAAGTCTATTACGGTATCCTCGATACAATCGTGCAGAAGCCCCGCGACTATCGTATCGGGATCCATGCCGAGCTGAAAAAGTATTTTCGCCGTTTCGACGGGATGGACTATATACGGCTCTCCGCTTTTTCTGAGCTGCCCTTCGTGCGCTTTTTTCGCGCAATCGTACGCGCGGCGGATCTTATCGCTGTTTTCCGCCGTTTCGTTCACACAGATATCGTTTATTTTTTTGTCCAGCTCCGCGTAAAAAACTTCCGTGTCCATACTACCTCTGTCTTAATTCGTTAAGCCTTCTGAGCGCCGTCGAACCGTTAATATCCGCCTTGCCTTCGTATTCGTTGACGGTTATCGAAATATCGTCGTCGTTAAGCGAATAAGAGAAAATGCTGAACTCCGAAAAAACGTCCATACATACGAGGAACCTGCCGAGGCTTAGGCTTCCCTGCGATTCGTATTTTATCTTTCTGTAGACCGATCTTACGCTGTCGCTCAGTATAGAGCCCGCGGCGTTCGCCTTTATGTGTCTGAAAACCGATATAAGCTCGTTTTTCGTAGGGCTTAAATGAGCCGCGGTGTCGGGCGTTATCTCTTTTCCCGATATAAAATCAAGATATGCCGAATAGGATTCCGAATCGCTCTTTTCTTCGCTCTCGGACCATTTAAGGTCTTTGACTACAAGCTGTACGCTGTCTCTGCCGCGATAATTGTTTATCTCCGCCGAAAAAGCGACGTCAAGCTTGTCGCCCTTGACGAACTGACAGCTTTTCATGCCCATTCCGAAAACGAAGCCGTAGAACGTTACTCCGTCCTTTGAAAGCTGAAGCTTTATATGTCTTTCGTGGCTTATTGGCGTTATCTCTTCAACGCGCATATCGTTCATAACGAACAAAGGCTGAGGGTTACCCATACCGAAGGGCTCTAAGACCGAAAGCCCCTTAATGCTCGGCACGGTTATCTCGGAAGCCTCAACTCTGCAGTCTACGTTGATGCTGGGCGAGATATCAACCTCGCTCGTGTACTCTTCGGCGTATTTTTCGAGCGCTTCTTTAAGAGCGGTAAGATTGCTTCTGTCAAGCGAAAGACCGACGGCAAGCTCATGCCCGCCGAACTTTTCAAGCAGACCGGAGCTTTTTTCAAGCGCGGCGTAAAGATTAAAGCCCTTGATGCTTCTGCCCGAGCCCTTTCCGCTGTCGCCGTCCAAAGACACGAGGATGCAAGGGATACCGTATCTGTCCGACAGGCGCGAGGAAACTATGCCGATAACTCCGTTATGCCAGTTTTCGCCCCAAAGCACGAGTATCTTTCCGTGCGTAAGTTCGGGCGCGTCTTTAAGCTTTTCGGTTATTTCGGTAAATATCTGATTTTCTTCGTCCTGTCTTAATCTGTTAAGTTCGCAAAGCTCGTCGGCAAGACTTGACGCTTCCTCGGGGTCGTCGGTCAAAAACATACGCGCGGCAATAGAGGCGACGCCGAGTCTGCCCGCCGCGTTTATCCTCGGCGCCATAACGAAGCTTACCGAGTTCGCGTTCATAGTCTTGGAGCCGAGCCCGAGCTTCTGCATCAAAGCGCGCAGACCCGGGTTTTTCGTAAAGGGCAGCATCTTAAGCCCGTATGATACTATAGCGCGGTTTTCGCTGCAAAGAGGCATAACGTCGGCTATGGTACCGACCGCCACGACGTCCGAATACAGGTCGAGCATTTCCTTGCACGGCCTGTTTTTTTCCAAAGCGCAAATAAGCTTGAAGGCGACTCCGACGCCCGCAAGCTCGTGGAAAGGATATTTTTCGCCCTCTCTGCGCGGATTGATGACCGCGCAGGCTGAAGGCAGTACTTCCTTACATTCGTGATGATCGGTTATGATGAGTTTAAGCCCGAGGCTTTCGGCGTACTCTGCCTCGGGGACCGCGGTAATACCGGAATCGACCGTAATAAGGAGGCGGCAGCCCTCCTCATAAAGGGTCTTTATGGCGCTTAAGTTAAGACCGTAGCCCTCGCCCAGTCTGTCCGGTATGTAGTAAGTGCAATCGGCGCCGCGAGAGCGCAGATATCTTATCATTATGCATGTGGCGGTAACGCCGTCAACGTCGTAATCGCCGTAGATCGCGATCTTTTCGCCGAGCCTTATCGACTCTTCTATTGTATCCGCCGCTTTCTGCATATCGGTAAGCAGGAAGGGATCAAAAACGCTGTTTAAACTGCTGTCCATAAAGCTTGCGGCCTGCTCGGGCGTTTTTAAACCGCGCCCCGCAAGTACCGTAGCCGTAAGGTACGGTATCCCGAGTTTCTGCGACAGCTCTTTTGCCAAAGAGTCGTCGCGCTCGGAAATTATCCATTTTTTCTTTTTCATAATATCTCCGTATTTTATTTTTATTGGTTAATATTATAACAAAGACTTTATATAATTACAAGAGAAAAAAGCAAAAAAATAATAGGTTTTGTGTCCGGTTATTTTATCATATACCGTATTTTGCGATAAATAACGGATGACAAATCACGCAGAAAAGCGTGCTTGCCTCTTGAAATTCCGTTCGGTTTGCCCTATTATATAGATGATAAAAATACGAAACAGAGGTGTAAAAATGCTCAGCAAAAAGAAACTTGTGCCCGTTTCCCTATTAACAGGCTATTTAGGCGCGGGAAAAACTACCGTTTTAAACCACGTCCTTGCAAATCAGGAAGGTTATAAGGTTGCCGTCATAGTCAACGACATAGGCGAAGTCAATATCGACGCGTCGCTTATCGCAAAGGGCGGCGCCGTAACGCAGAAGGATGAAAACCTCGTTCCCCTTTCCAACGGATGTATATGCTGCACGCTTAAGTTCGACCTTATGAACCAGATAATCGACCTTGCGCGCACCGGCAGATTTGACTATATCCTTATCGAGGCGTCGGGAATATGCGAGCCGGGTCCCATAGCCGGCACTATATGCACGCTTGACGGCACCGACAGATCTTTAGGTCTTCCCGCAGTAGCCTATCTTGACAATATCACGACGATAGTCGACGCCAAGCGTATGGCTGACGAATTCGGCTCGGGCGCTTCCCTTCTTCAGAAGGATCTTGACGAAGACGATATTGAAAACCTGCTCATTCAGCAGATAGAATACTGCAACACTATTGTACTGAACAAGATAGATTCGGTCACCGACAAGGAAAAAGCCGACGTGCTCGAGGTGATACGCGCCCTTCAGCCCGAAGCGAAGATAATAGAAACGTCTTTCGGCAAGGTAGACGTTGCGGATATCCTCTCGACCGGCAGATTCGACCATGAAAAAATAATTGAAAGCGCCGGCTGGCTTCAGGCGATGGAAGCCGAGGGCGAAAACTCCGAAACCGTGAAAGAGCATCACGACGACGATGACGATGATGAAGACGAACACGAGCATCATCACCATCACGACGATGACGAAGAAGAGCGCGGCCACCATCACCACGACCATGATGACGACGATGACGACGAAGATGAGCACGGGCACGAACACGGGCACCATCATCACCACCATCATCACCACGACGAAGGCGAAGCCGAGGAATACGGCATAAGCACCTTCGTGTATCAGAACGTGCTGCCCTTCTCAAGAAAGAAATTTGAGGACTTTGTTTTCGTAAACTGGCCAAAGAACGTCATCCGCGCGAAGGGACTTTTCTGGATAAAGGAGGACCCCGACACGGCGTACGTTTTCGAGCAGAGCGGAAAGCAGAAAACGGCGACGGGCGACGGCGCGTGGATAGCCACCTTCCCCGAAAAGGAAAAGAAACGCATACTTGATATGAACCCCGAAATAGCCGCCGCGTGGCACCCCGTTTACGGCGACAGGATGAACAAAATTGTCTTCATAGGCAGAAATATGGACAAGCCCGCGATACTCAAAGCGCTTGACGAGTGCATAGCCAAATAATTTAAGGCAAGCAAAAGCCGCAGGAAACTTTTCCGTTTCCTGCGGCTGTTATTTTTATCAAAACACTTTTATAAGCAGAAGTCTGCCCTTTTTGACCGAGACGGAGGCGCGTTTTCCGGGTATTACCTCGTTGCTCACGCCGTACTGGTAATCGCACTTTATTTCGGCGTTATCCAAGGGATACTTTGCGTTTTTGACTGTCACTCCGCCGACGTCCCCGAAAAGGGCGAGAAGCGAAAAATACGGGAAGGTGTCGGGGATAAAGACTTTCTTTTCGCCTGCGATCTCCATCTCCGAATAATCGTCGAGCATAAGGGCGCGTGCTCCCGCTTTATCGAGCATAAGAAGCAAAGAAACGTTCGCCGCCGTGTGATCAAGCCGTTTCCCGACGCATCCTATCAACAGAAAGCTTTTAAAGCCTCTTTTAAGCCCTTCTTTCGCGGCGAATACCGTGTCGGTATCGTCCTTTTCGCGCGGGAGGACTATCG
>JAFSVO010000257.1 GCA_017444965.1 Clostridia bacterium
GAAGCATATGATAATACTTATCACGACCATAGTAATAACGGTCATAGGCGTTATAGTCGGCGCCGGGCTTGTCGCAACTTCAAAAAAGTTCCACGTTGAGGTAGACGAGCGCGAAACTGCTGTGCGCGAAGTCCTTCCCGGAAACAACTGCGGCGCCTGCGGATACGCCGGGTGCGACGCTATTGCCGCGGCGATAGCAAAGGGCGAAGCGCCCGCGAACGGCTGCCCCGTCGGCGGCGCGCCGGTCGCCGAGAAAATAAACGCCATAATGGGCACGAACGCCGAAGCGGGCGAGCGGAAAGTGGCATTCGTAAAGTGCAAGGGCGACTGCGGCGTTACCAAAAACCAGGGCAATTACATAGGCATAAAAGACTGCCGCAGCGTGGTTTTAAGCGGGCTTTCGGTTTCCGCGTGCGACTTCGGGTGCTTAGGGCTCGGCTCATGCGTTTCCGTCTGCCCCGAGGGCGGCATAAAAATAAAGAACGGCGTCGCTGTAACGAACCGCAAGCTGTGCGTCGGCTGCGGGCTTTGCGCCAAGGTCTGCCCCAAGGGCCTTATAGAGCTTATACCCGAAAGCCGCAGGGTCGCCGTGCAGTGCTCTAACCGCGACAGAGGGCCGCTCGTCAAGAAGGTCTGCTCCGCCGGGTGCATAGGCTGCTCCCTCTGCGTGCGCGAATGTGAATTCGGCGCCATTACCGTCGATAACAACTTAGCTCACGTCGATTACGAAAAATGCACCGTGTGCGGGAAATGCGCCGCCAAATGCCCCGCCAAGGTCATAACTCCCCCCGTGATATAAAACAGAGCGAGGTGCGATATGGAAAAAAGACTTCAGCTTTTAAAGCTTATACTCTCCGCGGTCATCGTCGCCGCGGCGGTGTTGCTCTTAAAGGTCCTTCCCGCAGCGGACGTTTTATATCATATATAGGCGCCGAAGGTGCCTTCGGCGCGTGAAATAAAACGCTTCGCGTTTCGTGAAATACCGAACTGCGTTCGGCGTGAAATAACGGCTTCGCCGTCGTGAAATACAAAGCGCAAGGGTGCGCTTTGCGTTAAGGTATGCGGCGAAGCCGCATTTATCAATAAATGCGCCCTGCGGGCGCATACCTTAATTGTTCGCGCAAGCGAACACATCGTTGCGAAGCACATCGTTTGCCGCAAGGCAACGCCGTTAAAAAAAACCATATTAATATATGCACCCCAAAAGTGTCCGGCTTTTGGAGTGCATATAATTTTTACCGCTTTTATTATAACGTTATCTGTCTTTATTCAATTCATCATTTATATCCTTCAGCTGCGCCCCCAACGGTGACGCCTGTTTTTCAAGAGAGTTCAGCAATTCGTTTATCTCATTGATAAACGGTTGTTTTTTATCGCGTAATTCCTGTTTTTCTTTATTGATCTCTTCGGTGCTCGGCATTTGCCGATTAAGTTCATCGATCTCGGCAGTTATTTCTTTTTTCTCTTTTCCTTTAAATAAACCGAGGCTCTTTCTCTTGTCCGACAACTCCAGGATCTTGTTTCTTAATTCCCTTGCTTTAGCGACAGAAGGGAGTTGTGCCGTACGCAACTCGTTTTCAATGACCTCAAGTTCGGTGCGTTTTTTGATGATCTCTTCACTTATAGGCTTTATCTGTTCTGTCAACACAGCTCTTTTATTCTCAAGTTCCGCTTTTTCTTCCTTATGCGCTTCCCAATATGCGGCTTTTGCAGCGGCTTTACATCTGCGCTCTTCTTCTTCAAGGAATGTGTCGACTTCTTTCTCAAACGTCGTCATATAATTATCGATCTTCTGTTTTTTCTCACGAATTTTGGATATCTGCATTTCCAGTCCGCGGTCATGGACGCCTTTAGCCTTTTCTCTTTCCAGATCTGCTTTTGCTTCATTTTGCTGAAAGACGTTCCCAAGCAATATCATCTTAGCATAAGTACTTTGTAATGAGCTTTCCCTATTGGGGTTCCAGCCTTGTTTTTGAGCTTCTAAGTTTTTTATTTGTTCGTTATAGAAGTCTTTTTTGAATACGGCTACCCCTTTTAACGTATCTTTAAGACCGTTGACCATATCGCGTTTCTCCTCAAAAGACGCGTTATAATCCGGTAAAACGGTCATCATTCTTTTTATCGCGTTTACACAAGCGGAAGGGACGTCGGTTATTATCTCTTCCTTTCCCAAAGCGACAAAACCCTGAAGTGCGATGACCTCGGGGTTATCGGGGGAAATGAGCATCAGTTCGGAGCAATAACTGCCGGCGTTGTCATATCTGTTGTCCGCTATCGCCTCTTTGAGCAATCTTGTCAGGTTTTCTCTTTTATCCGACCGTTCTGTCTTCGCGCCTTCCGCAGTCGCGTCGTCACCGTTATCCGTCATCATTTTCCGAGCTTCATCAACAGTGTATTTGCATCCGCATCCCTGACATACAAAAAAGCCCTCATCCTTGACAAAATCAGTGCTCCCGCACATGTCACATTTTAACTGCTTCATATCCTTTTCTCCTTCTGTTTGTTTTTTCAAAATATAAACGAATTATAACGCAAAAAGGAATATTAGTCAAGTATTTTAGGAATATAAATCCCTTAAAAAAGAAAAATATTCCCTATAAAATGAATTACAGGGGGTGTTTTGATGATAGATATAAAAGTTATCGGAAACAATATCCGGAAAGAGCGGAAAAGACAGCTTCTGACTATAGAACAGCTCGCGGAAAAAGCTGGAATAACAGACAACTTTTTAGGAAAAATAGAGCGCGGCGAAGGTATGCCGAGCCTGCCTACGATAGACAGTATTGCGTGCGCCCTGAACGTAAGCATTGACAGCTTGAAAGGAAATACCGAATACACCGCCGAATTGAATTATATAAACAGCCTTATGGAAATAAACAAAATGAGCGACGAAAGAAAGAAGAGGTTTATCGACTTTATCAGCACGAACGTAAAGTATTTTTAACGCGCCTTACGGCGCGCGATACGTCGGCTTGCGCCGACTCGATATACGAAAAATGATCCCGCTCTTTGCGGGATTTTTACGTGCGATATGCGCAAAGCGCGAGAGATATTTCGCTCCGCGAAATGAGAACGGAGGACGAAGGGAACGGCACGATCAGGGGATCGTGCCCTACGCGGTTCGCTATTCTACGCGTAGGGCATGATGCCTACATCATGCCGCTTATTGATAAATGCGCCCTGCGGGCGCATACCTTTCTTATTTTGCGAAGCAAAATATCTCGAAAGCTTGTGGTATATCTCGCCTTCGGCGAGGTATAATATTTTAATATATCTCGCCTTCGGCGAGGTATAATTTTATAATATATCTCGCCTTCGGCGAGGTATAACGCAAGCTTATATCGAACGCGCGAAGCGTGTACATCGAATTTCGGCGTCAGCCGAAATATATCGACTAAAAAAGAGCCGTTCATCGGCTCTTTTTTTCTTTTAAACAAACTCAAGCGCTTTTCGCATAGACGGTATTTCCTTTTCGAGCATATACTCGACCGTCTTTATTTTCCACCTTATATACCGCTCGTCGCCCCAGTAGCCCATTGACGGCTCGCAGCCGATAGCCGAATCGCGGCGCGCGTACTCTATGCTCTCCTCGCTGTTTTTTATCTCTTCGCGGGCGATCCGCTCCGCCTCGTCAAGCAAAGCTGAATATTCCGCCTTGTCGTCGCAAAGCGTCAGCTTCTGCTTTATGAGCCACGTCTTTTTTACGTTCACGGCGGTTATTAAAACGCACGCGATATACCTTAAAAGGTTTATCGCTTCCCGCAGCTCTTCGCTTTTGTTTTGCGCGCGCTCTAATAAATCCGTCCCCTCTTTTATCTCTTTCGCCATCTCTTGCAGCGCGTTTATCTCGGGGCGCACGCGGAACGAGTGGGGCGCGAAGTTTTCCTTTTCAAAGCCCCTGTATTCGTATCTGCATATCCTTTTGCCGTGCTTCGTCGGAGGCGCGTCGGGGTCGTCGGGCGGCGTGAAGACGGTCTTTATACTCAAAGGGTACGCCGTGCCGACGCGCATGGCGCAGTACTGCTGCTCGTCGCCCGCGGGGTATTTGTCCATCGCGGCGCTTACCTTCGCAAAGCCCTTTTCGCAGGCGTCAAGGTCGCCGAGCGCCGACAATGTATCTTTAAGTATCTCTTCAAAGGGCGGGCGTGTATATGAAAAGCATTTATTCTCCATTTCGGTAATGAATGAAGGGGTGACGCCGTAATGGTGGCACTCCATAACGCCCGAAAGCCCGTAATCCTTTTGCGCCTGCACCATATTTTCATAGCGTTTGAGCCACTTTTGCGGAAACGGCTCATAGGGTATATTCCCGAAGTCCCACGTTTTGCCCGCCGAGTTCGCCTGCGCGTAAAGCTTTATCCCGCGCCTTTTCGCCGCCAGAGCTTCGCTTTTAAAGTATTCCCCCGGGCCCTCAAACGCCAAAGAATAGTCGCAGACGCGCATTTTGGGCGTGCCCTCGCCGTAATTTTCAAACATTTCAAAGGTCGCCATAAGGGTTATATCGGTCGGAAGACTGTCGATAAGCGCAAGCCGCGCCGCCTTGTCGCACCAGCCCCAGTTATAGGTCCAGAAAACTATATCGGCGTCGGGCTTTACCTCGCGGATGGCGTCGCGCACGAGGATAAGCCAGTCCTTATAATCGGCGCAGGGGTACCAGCCGGGCGACTGCTTTCCCGTGGGTATGCCGTCGGCGGGTTTTTCGTAATAGTGCCGCCTGTCTACGTGGGGGTCGTCGCTTAAAAACTCTACCGACTCGCCGACGAAGATCATGCCCTTGAAATCATGGGCGCGGAAGACGGGCGCGTAAATATCGGCGTAGGTCTTCGCGGCGCCCGGCGCGTGCGGGCTGTTGAAGTTTTTAAGCCGCGAGTAGGCGTAAACGTCTAAGCCGTATCGCGCGGCGCGCTCTATAAGGCCGGAAAAATCGTACTCGCCCAAAGGCCCCCGCCCCACGCCGTCGACGTAGACGGCGAGTGCGTCGAAGCCGTCTCTTACTAGGTTCTGAAGATACGCGTCGGGGAAAATGTCGAGGTCGTACGCCGAATGGACTATGCGGGGCGAAAAGAGCGGCTTTTGAGCGTATTCGCCTGTTTTTATATAGGGCGCTTTTCGCTTTTTCATCATCTCTTCAAGGTCGTAAAGCGCCTGCGCCGCGCCGCGCCCGTCGAAGGCGCGCACCGTTATCCCGTCGGCGCGAACGCTTATCACGCGCCCTTTATACGACGAAAACCCGCCGAGGTCTTTATCGATAACAATATTTATAACGGCGGGGTCGCGCCCGGTCTTAACGCCGAACGACGCCGAAAGAAAGGACGAAAGGTCGGATGACGCGGTCTTTTCGGGCGCCGACGTTTCTCCGCAAACGCAAACGCCGCGCGTAAGGTCCAGCTCGTCCGCCTTTTTTGAGCCGTACTCGAAGCTTATTTCTTTATGCGGCGCGCAAAGCTTTTCCCGAAAACCGTAAAGTTTTTCCATAATTTCACCACGCGTTATAAACTCTTTACCGAAATTGTAAAATATATCCTTTTTGTTGTCAATGATTTAAGGATAAGTTGTAATTTTAATCATTTTATTATATAATTATTATTTATTAAAGAGAATTCTAACGGGGGCGGAGAAATGAAAAAGAACGTATCGCTTTTATTAAAAGCGGCGGCGGTGCTGCTTATACTCTGCTTTGCTCTGCCCTTCCCTTCCGCGGCGAACGGCGCGGACGAGGCGCCCGAAGAGCCGCCTTTTATAAACGGTCTCGTTCACGTTAACAAGGCGACAAGACCGGCGAAACACGCCGCGCCCTCGCTTCGCGGCGGCGAAAAGCGCGACCTCCCCGAAAAATACCGCTCGGACGAGCAGCCGTGGGCGGAGGGGATACAGGTCAAAAACCAGGGCCAAACCACTTTATGCTGGGCCTTTTCGGTGACGACCGCCGCCGAATACTCGTACGCCAAGGAATTATACGAACTTACGGGAAAGACGGGCGCCGCTCCCGAGCTTTCGCCCGCGCACCTCGCGCAGTTTTATTACAGCAAAGGGAACGACCCTTTGGGGAACACGGGCGGCGACAGAAACAACTGTTCAGACTCGCACTGGACGCAGGCGGGCGGCAATCAGATATACGTTAATCAGTACCTTTCCTCGCGGTCGGGGCTCGGGCTTGAGATGAACACGCCCTTTGCCGAAGTAAACGACAGGCTGACCGTAAAAAACGCCCGGACCGTCTGGACAGGCGACGGCCCCTACGCGTACGACGACTTTTACGCCTATGAAAGCGCCCTTTCGCTTGAAGAAAGCATAACCTGCTTTTGCCCCGGCGTAGACGCTGTTAAGGGACTTATCCTCGACTACGGCGCGGTATCCGCCGCAGCGGAGTTCGACGTAAACCGCTATATGAACCTTTCCGAAAAGGACCCCTCCGACCCCGATAAGGGATATAAGTACGGGCGCTCCTTTTACTGCTTTAACAAGAACTATTCGCCCGATCACGCCGTGACCATAGTCGGCTGGGACGACGCCTACCCCAAAGAACGCTTCACCCATAAGATAAACGGTATGGCTGACGAGCAGGCGTTCGCTTTAACGACGCCCTCGGCAGACGGCGCGTGGGTAGTGCAGAACAGCTGGGGAAACAGCGCGCACGACGGCGGCTTTTATTACGCGTCTTACGAATCGTTTGACCTGTGCGGCGCCTCGAGCGACTTTTACGCGTATAACTTACAGCCCTCCGACACCTATATATATTATTTCGGCTACGACGGCACCGCCGACTGCGGTGACACGACGGACTCCGGGAACGAGGCGTTTTTCACCGCCTCAGGCACGCGCGCCGCGAACGTATTTCGGAACACGACGGGCAGGCGTATAAGCGTCGACGCCGTGAACTATATAACCTACTCCGCAGACCCGACCGAAAGCCGCGTAAAGATATATAAGGGGCTTTCGGACATAAGCGACCCCGAAAGCGGCGTGCTTTTAAGCGACACGGCGGCGGTATCGGACACGCTTGGGACAAAGACGGTCGTTTTGGACGCGCCCGTAGAAGTCGCGCCCGAAGAGAGCTTTTCGGTAGTGTTCGAGTTTATGACCGACAACGCCTTCGGCGTTGAGAAGCAGAGGAACTATCTGTTTACTGTGGAAACGGCGCCCGGGCAGAGCTTTTTCCGCGGCGCGGAAGAGGGCGACACATGGGTCGATATGAACGACTATAACGCCTGCTTCCGCATAAAGGCGCTCGCGAATCCCGTCGATACTTACGTTTCGGGGAACTTAAACGCCGACGGCACGGTATACGTGACGGTCAAAAACGCGATCGATCACGCCCTTCTGCTCGCCGCGCGGAAGCAAAACGGAAAGCTTACGGGCGCGCGCGTTCTGCCCGTGTCGGAGGCTTTGAGCGAAGAAGTATTTATCCCCGGCGAAGGCTTTGATATAACGCTGGCGCTTATAGACGGAGAGACGCTCGCGCCGCTGTGCGAAGCGAGAAAGCTCGCTTCGCAATGAATACTTAAGACTTAAAACTTAAAAATGAATAATTAAGGTGCGCGCAAAGCGCGCCTATTGATAAATGCGGCGAAGCCGCATACCTTAATGAACGCGCAGCGTTCAATTCACGCATACGAAGTATGCAATTCATGACGAAGTCAATTCATGAAAACGCCGTGCGTTTTCAATTCATATAACAACAAAAGGAGCTTTATATATGAATTCAAAGCTTTATAAAAGAATGACGGCGTGGCTTATAATACTTTGCCTTCTCCTGCCCGTACTGTCCTTCGCGGGCGAGGAAGACGGGACGGCTTTCACGCCCTTTATAAACGGGCGTTTAGCGACTGACAAGGTTTTAAAAAGCGCGCCGAAAAGCGCCGTCTCGCCCCTCCGGCGCGACGGCGAGCTGCCCGAACTGCCCGAAAAGTACCGCTCCGACGAACAGGTGTGGGCGCAGGGCATAAAAGTCAAAAACCAGGATAAAGCGGGACTTTGCTGGGCTATTTCTATAACGACGACCTCCGAGTACTCATACGCGAAAGAGCTTTACGACCTTACGGGAGAGGCGGGCGCCGTTCCCGAATTTTCGCCCGGGCACCTCGCGCAGTTCTATTACAACCGCGTGCCCGCAAGTATCGGCGACACCTCGGGCGACCGCAACGCGACGCCCTACGATCACTGGTCGCTTCAGGGCGGCAACGAGCTGTACGCTATACAGTATTTCGCGTCTCTCTCGGGGCTCGGCGCGGAAAAAAACACCCCCTATTCCGAGGTAAACGACAGGATAATTTATAAAAACGGCAAGTACCTTTGGAACGGCGAAAACGTCACGGTATACGACGACTCTTACGCGTACAATAACGCCGCGACCTTTGAAGAATGCGCGTACGTAATGAATCCCGGCGCCGGGTATCTGAAATATATGGTCTATTATTACGGCGCGGTGTCCGCGGGGATCTGGTTCGACACAAACAAATATATGAACCTTTCGGAAAAAGACCCCGAAGACCCCGAAAAAACCTTTGAACGCGGCAGGTCTTATTACTGCTATGAAACCCCCTCGACTACCAATCACTCGGTTTCGATAATCGGGTGGGACGACTCCTACCCCAAAGAAAGGTTTGCCCACAAAATAGCGGGGATGAGCGACGAAGCGGCGTACGCTTTAACGACGCCTGAGCATGACGGCGCGCTCATCGTGCAAAACAGCTGGGGGAGCTCAAAGCACGACCGCGGCTTCTTTTACATGTCTTACGAGTCGAAGGATATCAACAGGCCGTCAAGCGACTTTTACGTTTACGATCTGCAGCCCGCGAACACCTATACGTCGGTCTTTATGTACGACGGCACCGCGGGCGCCGGCGACACCACAGACACGGGCGACGGAAAATACCTCACCGCGTCGGGCGCGAGCGCCGCGAATATATTCACTAACACAACGACCGAAAGCTTACGGCTTGAAGCTTTGTCATACGTGACCTATACGCCCTATCGGGTCGAAAACCCCGTTAAAATTTTTAAAAACCCGAAAGACCCCTGCGACCCCGAAAGCGGAGAGCTTGTATGCTCGCAGACGGTCACGTCTTACTGCGCCGGCTCTAAGACGAGAAAGCTGGAAACGCCCGTGACCGTCGAGCCCGGAGAGACCTTTTCGGTAGTATTCTATTTTAACGACGACAACGCCTTTGGCGTCGAAGCGAAGGGGAGCCCGCTGTTTCTTGCCGAAACGAACCCCGGGCAGAGCTTTTTCCGCGGCGCGGAAGAGGGCGACGCGTGGGTCGATATGAACGACTATAACGCCTGCTTCCGCATAAAGGCGTTCGCAAACCCCGTGAATACCGAGGTTTTCGGGCACAAAAACGCCGACGGCACGGTCAAAGCCGCCGTCAAAAGCGCGCCGGAAAGCTCCCTTCTTCTCGCCGCGAGGAAGGAAAACGGAAAACTGACGGGCGCAAGAGTTCTGCCCGTAACGGACGAGTTTAACGATGAGTTTTACCCCCCCGGCGAAGGCGGAGATATAACGCTTACGCTTTTAGACGACGAAACCTATACGCCGATATGCAAAGCGAAAAAAATCGCTTCGCAATGAATACTTAAGACTTAAAACTTAAAAACGAATAATTAAGGTGCGCGCGCCGCGCGCCTATTGATAAATGCGGCGAAGCCGCATACCTTAATGAACGCGGAGCGTTCAATTCACGCATACGAAGTATGCAATTCATGACGAAGTCAATTAATGAAAACGCCTTGCGTTTTCAATTCACGTAACAAAGCAGACGGTTCTGTTTGTTAAACAAACAGAACCGTCTGCTTTGTTATTTGTCTTACCTTTTCTTATATATCACAAGCTCGGGGGTTTTTCCGTCCTTTTCGTAGGTGCAGACCAAAATAAAATCCATATTGGCGGCGACGCCGAAGCACCGCTCACCGCCGAACTCGCACGGAAGCTGCGTTCCTAAATAGGTCTTTTCGTCGTCCAAGAACTTTACGACAACGCCGTTCGGCAGACGGTACTCAAGATTTATGAAACTGCCGACAAGGGCGTTTAACTTTTTGACCTTCGGCATACCTTCGACCTTTAAGTCGTTTATCTCGCCGCAAAGCTTCTTTTTAAACGCCTCGAACTCGCCATTGTCCGAAAGCTCTTCGTACCTTTTCCAGTAATCGAGCGTCGGCAGGCGCTTTTTCATATATTCGCGCGCCTCGGCTTCCGAAAACCCCTCTTTTACCATGTGCGGCACGGCGATATTTATAAGGTCGTCCATATCGCTGTAGGTATATGTGCCGTCGGCAAAGCACCATTTGCAGTAGTCTTCGTTTAAGCTGCCGTCGCTGTTTTTGCCTATTATTCCGTCTTCAAGCGGCATGCCGCAGCACTGGCAGAAAAGCTTGCGCGGCTCGCCCAAAAGAGTGTTTATAGACACGCCGTAAAGCTTTGACAGAAGCTTCAGCGTTTCGGTATTCGGCACCGTTTCGCCCGTCTCCCAGCGTGAGACCGCCTGCCGCGTAACGAAAACCTTTTCGGCAAGCTCGTCCTGCGACAGCCCCGCGCCCGCGCGAAGCTTTGATAAAACGTCTTTTGTTTCCATATTCTCACCTCCGTATTAAATATAATACAAAAGCGCGCGAAGCGCAAGCAACGGACAGTTGCGGCGGAGAACGGCGCGCCTTCGGCGCGGTCGAGATACGCTTCGCGTTCGATATAAGCTTGCGTTATACCTCGCCGAAGGCGAGATATATTAAAAAATATACCTCGCCGAAGGCGAGATATATTAAAAAATATACCTCGCCGAAGGCGAGATATAACGCATGCTTTCGATATACGGCGAAAAACGCCGTTCGATATATTTCGCTTCGCGAAATGAGAACGAATGACGGGGGAACAACCCCTCGGAACGCCGCAAGCGACGCTCGGCTCCCCTTACACAGGGGAGCCGAATAACAAGGAAAGCGCGGCAAAGCCCCGCATTGTTTTTTAATGCGGCTTTTCCGCATACCTTAAACGTGAACGCAGTTCACGATTTCACCGCCTGTGGCGATTTAACCGC
>JAFSVO010000258.1 GCA_017444965.1 Clostridia bacterium
GACAAGAAGGAGTTTATCGATCTTTTAGGCGGCAAGGCGGCGTTTCTGAGCTATCTTAAAGACTCTTGCCTGACCGACAGGGAATACGACAAGATAGCCGAAAACGAGCTTTACTTCAATATGCTTTTAGAGCGCGTATCGGAGGAGAACAGTTATACCGAGGAAGAGCTGAGGCGCTTTTTCGCGGAAAATTACATAGGGATAAAGTACGTCTTTTTGGCGGCGACCGACGACGAGGGCGAGCCCTTGCCCGAGGAACGGCTTTCGGAAGTGAAAGCGCGGGCGGAAGAGGCGCTTTTAAAGGCGCAGGACCCCGAAAACGAGTTTGAGGACGTCGTGAACGAATACGGCGACGACCCCTTCGGCGGCACGACGGTCATAGTCAGCAGGCTGGAAGCCGAGGGGCAGAGCTATATCGCGGGCGCTTTCGAGCTTTCAGACTACGGCGTGGGCGGCGTTTTTTCGGACGGTACGGGCTTTTATATAGTACAGAGGGTGCCCGCCGACGTCACCTATTACGAGGAGAATCGCGCCTATATAAAGGACACGGCGGATAATATGCGCTTCGCGTCCCTGCTCGACGAATGGAGCGCGGAAACGCGCGTGTCTGTCCGAAGCTCTGTTAAAAGGATAAACTTCAACAATCTCAAAAAATTCGTAAGATAAGGCGTTTTAAAACGCTTGAAAATATAAAAAGGGGGTGAAAACGGTGACCATGTATCTCTTCACAACGGCGCTTATCGAGCTTATGATGCTGACGATGATGATTCACGTTCTGCATTATTCCGGCTTTACGCTCCGTCAGAAAACGTGGTTCGTTCTCACCTTCGCCTCCGTAATGATATGCGCCGCCGCCGAATACGCGGTGCACTGCGGGTACTACAGCCCGAAGTTCGCCCTGCCCCTTACGGTGATCACCGTCGTGCAGTTTTCGCTCTCGCCGCTTCTCGCCGTCTTCTTCTCGGGCGCTTTAGGCCTTTACGACGAGGCGAAAAGGTCGTTGCGCTATTTTTCGGCGGGCGTCTTAGTTCAGATCGTCTGCGCGCCCTTTAAGCTTATTTTCGGCTTTAACGAAGCGGGCTATTTCCGCGGCAGGCTCTTCTTCGTTTACGAGGCGTTTTACTTTATCGGTCTTATCTATCTTATTATAAGCATGACAGTCGTCGGCAAACGCTTCAGGCACAGAGACGCGCCGACGCTCGTATTCATGGCGCTTACGCTCGGGACGGGCGTTTTCATCATGACGGTCGCCAATATTCATATCGCGTATATAAGCATAGGCATATCGGCGTCGCTTTGCTACATTTACTATAACGACCTTGTCCAGCAGGACGTTCAGGCGGAGCTTATCGCCGAGCAGGAGAAAATAACCGATATACAGACGAGCACCATTTCGGGCCTCGCGAACCTTATCGAGAGCCGCGACACCGAAACGGGCGGTCACGTCGCGCGCACCTGCGATTACGTTAAGGAGATAGCCGAAAAAGCGCGCGAGAAGGGGCTTTACGCGAGCGAGATAGACGACGGCTTCATATCCGCGCTCTACGCCCTCGCGCCTATGCACGATATAGGGAAAATAGTCGTGCCCGACCGCATTTTAAGAAAGCCCGGAAAGCTTACGCCCGAGGAATACGAGCTTATGAAAAAGCACGCCGAGGCGGGCGGCGACGTCGTGCGCCAGATGCTTGAGGGCGTGACCGACGAGGAATACGTGAGGTTCGCCTCCGACGTCGCCTCATGCCACCACGAAAAGTGGGACGGCACGGGGTACCCCCGGGGGCTTTCGGGCGAAGAGATACCTTTATGCGCGAGAATAATGGCGATAGCCGACGTTTACGACGCGCTCGTGTCCGAGCGGTGCTACAAGACTGCCGTGCCGCCCGAAGACGCGCTCCGTATAATCAAAAGCGAGTCGGGCACCCATTTCGACCCCTTGCTTGCCGACGCCTTTATCGAGTCGCGCGGCGAGCGGATACGGAAAGGGGGAGAGCGCGCGTGATATTTTATAACTGCGCGGTCGTGCTTACCGCGCTTATGATGATAACCCTTTCGGTGCACGTTATCCTTTACGGCGGCTTTGACAGGGAACGTAAAAAGTGGTATCTTCTCATGTTCTCGTCGGTGATAGTCTGCGCCGCGTGCGAGGCGTTCGCGATAAATTTCGACGGGCGCGCCGACCTCACGACGCCGCTTTATATCGCGACTGTCCTGCAGTTCTCGCTGACGCCCTATCTGTCCGTCTTTTTCGCGGGCGCGCTCGGCATGAAAAAAAGCGTGCGCGCGGCGAGCGCCTTCTTCTTTATAAATTTCATTCTTGAAGCCCTTTCGGCGCGCTGCGGCTTTATATATTATTTCGAGGACGGCTTCTATAAAAGAGGGCCCGCGTATATCGCCTTCGAGGCGTTTTACGTGATAAGTCTTATCTATCTTACGGTAAGCCTTTTACGCGCCGGAAAGCAGTTTAAGAAAAGAGACCCCGTGACGGTCATTATGATATTCGTTATCATGACGGCGGGCATAATCCCCTCGGTGATGCTTTGCATCTACACCGACTACGTCGCGGTAGGTATCTGCTCGGCGCTTTGCTACATCTATTATAACGACCTTACGCAGCAGGACGCCAAGGCGGAGATAGTGGAGAACCGCGAAAAGATATCATCAATGCAGAAGCACATAATTTCCGAGATGGCGGCGCTTATAGAGGGCAGGGGCTACGACGGCGACCGCGTTTACCGCACGGGCCCGATAAACGCCATGCTGGCGGAAAAAGCCCGCGTCGAGGGCGTTTACGCAAACGAGATAACCGACGAGTTCATAGCTCTTTTGCGCGAGCTTACGCATATGCACGACGTCGGCAAGATAGTAGTATCCGACGAGATACTTAAAAAGCCGGGCGCGCTCACGCCCGACGAGTACGCGCAGATAAAAAGGCACACGTCCGAGGGCGCCGCGGTCGTCCGCAACGCCCTTTCGGGCATAACCGACGAAAAGTATATTTCTTTCGCGACCGACATCGCGGCGTATCACCACGAAAAGTGGGACGGCACGGGCTACCCCGAGGGGCTTTCGGGCGAAGAGATCCCCCTCTGCGCGAGGATCACGGCGATATCCGACGTCTACGACGCGCTTATATCCGAGCGGGTCTACCGCAAGGCGTTTTCACGCGAGGAGGCGTTTGAGATAGTAAAGGACGGCTCGGGCACCTTCTTCGACCCGCGCCTTATCGAGGTGTTTGATAAATATAAGGAAGAGCTTTTTAAAATAGGCTGAAATGAGCAAAAAAATACCGCTTCCGCGAACGATCGCGGAAGCGGTTTTATATACTTATATTTTGCCTTTTTTCTTCTTTTTCCGGTTAAAAATATTTTCGGCGATGACGAACGCCGCCCATATAACGCTGACGCCCGCGGCTATCGAAAAGGCGTACTGCGCGGTCGCCGTGCCGAAGGCGCGCGCGCCGTCAAGATCCTTTACTACTATCGCCGCCATAGTCCTGTAAAGCGAATTTCCGGGCACGAGCGGCACTATCGCGGGGATGCAGAAGACCGTCGCGGGGGCTTTGAAAATACGCGCGCATATCTCGCCGAAAAACGAGCAGAAGGCGCCCGCGGCGAGATAGCCTATATAGGCGTCCTCCTGCGCGCCCATAACGAGCAGACAGCAAAGCCAGCTTAAGAGCCCGCCGAAAGCGCCGATAAAAAGGGTCTTTCCGCGAAGCCCGAAAAGCATGCCGAAGCCTAAGGTCGCGACAAAGGCGCAGATAAGCTGTATTATCATAGCACGCCTCCCGTCACGAATATCGCCAGCATAAAGCCGCACGCCATAGCGGCGGCGTGAAGGACGCATTCGACAAATCGCATGACGCCCGAAATGGTGTCGCCTATGAATA
>JAFSVO010000259.1 GCA_017444965.1 Clostridia bacterium
GAGCGTTATTTATAGCGTCGTTTATCGACTTTCCTTTTGCTTCTATCGATTTGATCATTTTGCCACCTTTTCTATTTCCTGTTCTTTCTTGATAAGCTTATTGAATATCGGCTCGGTAGCCATTCCGAAAACGTTGTTGGCTATCCAGTAAAGACCGAGGCCCGCCGGAAGTATAAAGCAGAAATAAACCGACATCGCCGGCATAAGTACGTAGGTCATAAGAGAAGTGTTGGGCGCGCCCTGCGGCTTCTGAACGTTTTTGTTCTGCATCCTCGTCTGAAGCCAGCTTGCGCCGAACGCGGTAAGACCCGAGAAAAAGGGTATGAGCCAGTTAAGCCCGAACTGCTTTATATCGGGCTTCGCGGAAAGGTCGATGCCCAGAAAATTAAAGTTTATCGGGATTATCTTGCTTGAAATGTCCTTGACTAAATCGAAGTTATCGAATATTTTCCCCGCGAGCTGTATCTCCATTCCGCGCGCGTTCTTCATTTCCATTCCGAGCGTTTCGGCAATGGAGGATATTTCCGCGGAGGAAAGATGCATAACGTAGGTCAGCGGCTGAAGAATAACGTAATAAAGCCCGAAAAGGACGACCATGGTCACTATCATGGTGCCGCAGCCCGAGGTGGGCGAGGCGTTCTCTCTGTCGTAAAGCGCCTGCATCTCTTCATTCATGCGGGCTTTGTCGCCGGCGTACTTGCGCTGTATCTCCTGTATCTTGGGCTGAAGGCGCTGAGTCGCGAGCATGGATTTTTTCTGCTTATACATCAAAGGCGAGGTGATTATTTTGACAAGCAGAGAAAAAAGGATAATGCAAAGCCCGTAATTGCCGATAAGGTCATACATGAAGCGCATGATATAACCGAAGGGGGTCGCGATTATTCCGAAAAATGAAGCCATTCAGTTTCTCCTTCTTTTAAATGTAAAGCGGGTCGGAACGGGATCGTATCCGCCCTTGAACAAAGGATTGCATCTGCATACCCTGCAGACGCCGAGCGCCATACCTCTGAGGGCCCCGAAGCGCTCTATCGCCTCGAGCGTATATTCCGAGCAGGTCGGACGGTACCTGCAGGTCGGATATTTTTTGAGAGGCGACAAGTATTTTCTGTAAAGCTCTATGAGCCGAATAAATAACGCTTTCATAAAAGACCTGTTTCCGAAAGGGCTCTTTTCATCTCTTCGCAAAGCGCCGGAAAATCGGTTTTGGCCGACGCGCTTCTCGCGACGATGACGATATTATAGCCGGGTCTTAATTTATCCTCAAGCGTTCTGAACGCTTCTTTGAGGCGTCTTCTGCAGCGGTTTCTCATTACCGCGCAGCCGAGCTTTACGGAAACGGTGATACCCAGTCGGTTCACCGCTTTTTCGCGCCTGTCTTTCAGAACGTATATGGCGAAGCTTTTTGAGACCGCCTGCCTGCCGTGTCTGTAGGACGCGCGAAACACGTGATTTTCCTTTAACGATACGGTATTTTTCATTTTCAAATACCCATTTGCCGCAGGTGCTTTGTGCGGCGTGTCCGTTTAAATATTAAGACCGCCTAATAACAGCGGTCTTATGTCAAAGCCTATCTCAGTGAGTCAGGCGCGCTCTGCCTTTTGCGCGGCGACGAGCGAGAACTTTTCTTCCGCCTGCCGTATGCATACGGGCTCTGAAGCCGTGGACCTTGCTGCGCTGTCTTTTCTTAGGCTGATAAGTCCTTACCATTTCGTTCCACCTCCGTTAAAAGCTGTCATTAGCACCGCCGCGCCTTTTTATGCCAAAAAAGCCGGGCGCTGCCAATGCCGCATTGATTATTATAACTCATACTGCTTTGCAATGTCAATAAAAAAATCCCTTCTTGAAAAAATAATTGGCGGATGATATTATTTAATAAAAGGAGATGATGAAATGAAAATGCGCGTAAGAGTTCTTTGCGCGGCTTTAATACTGTCCTTTTTCATCTCCGTTTCCGCGCCCGCGGCGCCCGACGTCGTGTTTTTGGCGGTCAACAACACAGTTCTGCGCCCGCTGTCTGTCGACACGATCCCCATTTACGTGAACGGCGAGACGTATATCCCCTATTCCGCGCTCTCAAGCTTAAAGACCGTCAAGTATTACTATAACCGGACGTTAAATCAGGTGCTCGTTTACGATTTCTGGCAGCGTCTGACCTTTGACCTTGCCGAGGGGCGCACCTTTGACGAGAGCGGCGAATACTACGACTTTTACGCCATAGCGAAGAACGGCACCGTCTACCTTCCCCTTATCGTCATAAGCACCAAGTTCGACTTTTACATCAGCGCCTCGCACTACAGCGAATACGGCGCGCTTATCAGGATAAACGAGGGCGACAAAATAGCCGACGACCGCGAATACACAGAAAGCGTGAACAACCTTTTAAAGCGCGTATACGACGACTACGCCGACTCTTTAAAGGAAACGGTCGAGCCGGGCGAAAAAACTCCCGCGCCGCCGCCCGAAAAGCCCGCGAGCCGTATTTCCTACCTTATGCTGAGGGGAGACCCGAAGGCGTACGGCGAGCGTGTGCTCTCCTCGCTCGGCGACCTTGACGCCGCGTTTTTCCTGACCGCGGGACAGATAAGGGAAAACGGCGATTTCCTGCGCCGCCTTGTATCCGAAGGGCGCACGGTCGGGATATATCTTTCGCAATCTTCCGAGACGACTCTTTCCGAGCAGCTTAAAGACGCCGAGCGGGCGCTTCGCGAGCAGACGCTGACCGTGTCGCGCTTCGTCTGCGTCGATGGCGGCTCCGCCGCGCTTTCGGAGGAGGCGCGCGACGAACTTACCGACGCCGGCGTGCGTTTATGGGACCCCAATTTAGAGGTGACTGGCCTGAGGTCCGCGACCATACAAAACCGCGCCTCCAGAATAAGCACGACGGTCGTTTTCGGGCTCGATATCACCGAGGCGTCCTC
>JAFSVO010000260.1 GCA_017444965.1 Clostridia bacterium
CGGGTTGCGCGACGGCGCTTTTAACTCCGTTTACGGAAGATAACAAAATAGATTCTGACGCTCTTTCGCGCCTGATCGACCGGCAGATAAGCGCGGGGATCTCGGCGCTTGCCGTATGTGCCACGACGGGCGAATGCGCGACGCTTGATGACGGCGAGTTTGAAAATATCGTATCGTTCGCCGTAAAGCGCGCGGCGGGCAGGATACCCGTCGTCGCCGGGACGGGCAGAAACTCGACCGAAAAAACTCTCAAGCTTTCGCAAATTGCGGAAAATCGCGGCGCGGCGGCGCTTTTATGCGTGACGCCCTACTACAACAAAACGACCCAAAAGGGACTTGTCGACCATTATTATTACCTTGCCGACAGGGTAAATATACCCGTTATCCTTTATAACGTCCCCTCGCGAACGGGGATGACCGTCACGCCCGAAACGTACGCCGAACTGTCGCGCCACCCGAATATTTACGGCGCGAAAGAAGCGTCGGGCGACCTTTCGCTTATTGCCCGCGCCGCGGCGCAGAGCCGGAACGATTTTACCTTTTACAGCGGACACGACGACCAGACGCTTGCGATTTATTCGCTCGGCGGCAAGGGCGTTATATCGACCGCGTCTAACGTCGCGCCCGAAAAGGTCGCGTCTTTATGCTCCGCGTGTGAAAAGGGCGAACTTGACCGCGCGCGGGCTTTGCAGTTTGAGCTTTTGCCCCTTTGCGACGCGCTTTTCGCGGAGGTAAACCCCATTCCCTTAAAAGCCGCAGCCGAAATGCTCGGGCTTTGCAAAGGATACCTGCGCCCGCCGCTGACGCGCGCGTCGGATAAAACGCGGAAGCTTTTGAAAAACGCCCTGAACGTATAAAAAACAACCCTTGAAAGCCGAAGCCTTCAAGGGCTTTTCTTATTTATACATAACGCCTACTATCTTGTAGGCGAGCGACGCGGGAAGGATCTTGAACAGGAAGTACAAAAACTTGTATTTCGGTCCGGCGATAAACATCGGCTTGGGCGAGCGCTTTTTCGCCGCCTTGTATATCACCTTCGCGACCGCCTCGGGCGGCATGCCCGACCGCTCGTCCTTTTCCATAGACGCGACCGCGCTTTCCGCGCCCGGGTAATCGCCCGCCGCCTTTACGCGCGCGTCGGTAAACCCCGTCTTAACGTCGCCCGGAAGGACGGCGCAGACCTTTACGCCGAAGGGCGCGACCTCGTTCCGAAGCGCCAGAGTCATAGCGTTTAACGCCGCCTTGGTCGCCGAGTAAAAGCTTTGATAAGGAATGGCTATCGGCGCGGCGACGCTCGTTACGTTTATTATCCTGCCGTCTCCCTTTTCGCGCATATGCGGCAAAGCCGCGCGTGTGCAGTTTAAAGCCCCGAAAAAGTTTACGTCGAAAATGCGGCGGATATCGCTCATTTCGTTTTTTTCGACCGAGCCGGAAATGCCCATGCCCGCGTTGTTTACGAGAAGGTCTATCTGCCCTTCCTTTTCGATCACCTGCGCGAAAGCCGCCGAAACGCTCTGTTCGTCGGAGACGTCGGCGGATATCATCCGCTCGCCCTGCGCCCTGCGGCTTACGCCGTAAACGGTATAGCCCTTTTCTTCCAAAAGACGCGCTGTCGCATACCCTATGCCGCTCGTGGCGCCGGTGACTACGGCTACCTTATTCATTATTTACCGAGCACAGAGGCGATTATATCGAGCGCCTCGTCAATTACCTCTTCGGTGTGCGACGCCATAAGGCTGGTGCGCAGGAGGCACTCGGTGGGAGGCGTTGCGGGCGGCAAAACGGGATTTACGTAAACGCCCTCGTCAAAAAGCTTCGCCGCCGTGGCGAGAGTAGTTATCGCGTCGGTCATATAAAGCGGGATTATGGGCGTTTCGGAATCGCGGTGCTTAATTCCGCGTTTCGTCAAGCCGTCGCGCATATACTGCGCGTTGTGAGCAAGGTCGGAGACGAGCCCGGGGTTCTTTTTAAGAACGCGGAGCGCGGCAAGCGCCGCGGCGCAGCTGCCCGGAGTTATCGACGCCGAGAAGATGAAGGGGCGCGAATCGTGCCGCACGAACTCGCATATCTCGTGAGTCGTCGCCATGTATCCGCCGAGGCTCGCGAGGGATTTCGAGAATGTGCCCATATATATATCGACTTCTTTTTCAAGCCCGAAGTAGCTCGCCGTGCCGCGGCCGCCCTCGCCTATAACGCCCAAGCCGTGGGCGTCGTCGACCATAACGCGCGCGCCGTACTTTTTCGCCAGAGCGCATATCTCGGGAAGCTTGGCTATATCGCCGCCCATGCTGAAAACGCCGTCGGTAACGATAAGCTTGCCCGCCTTTTCGGGTATCTTCGAAAGCGTCGCCTCAAGGTCTTCCATATCGGCGTGCTTATAGCGCACCATCTTGCCGTAGGAAAGCTTGCAGCCGTCGTAAATGCTGGCGTGATTCTCCTTGTCGCAGATAACGTAGTCGCCTAAGCGCACGACCGAGCTTATTATGCCGAGGTTGCTCTGAAAGCCCGTCGAGAAGGTGACGACGTCTTCTTTATGAAGAAATTCGGCAAGCTCGCGCTCAAGCTCCAGATGCATATCGAGGGTGCCGTTTAAGAAACGTGAGCCCGAACAGCCGGTGCCGTATTTTTCGACCGCCTTAAGGCTAGCTTCAATGACCTCGGGATTCGTGGTAAGACCTAAGTAATTGTTCGATCCGAGCATGA
>JAFSVO010000261.1 GCA_017444965.1 Clostridia bacterium
ATAACGGCAATAA
Source organism: Clostridia bacterium (assembly GCA_017444965.1). GTDB lineage: Bacteria > Bacillota > Clostridia > Oscillospirales > Butyricicoccaceae > RGIG3513. Next base: position 14 of record JAFSVO010000261.1, read on the forward strand.
AGGCGTCGAACACCTGGTTTACGCATCTTCCTCGTCGGTGTACGGAGGAAATAAAAAAGTGCCTTTCAGCACGGAGGATAAAGTTGACAATCCGGTATCTCTATACGCCGCGACAAAAAAGAGCAACGAGCTTTTGGCGCATTCTTACTCAAAGCTGTATAATATTCCGTCGACCGGGCTCAGGTTTTTTACAGTTTACGGCCCTGCCGGAAGACCCGATATGTTTTATTTTTCCGCGACTCAGAAGCTGTGCCGCGGTGAAACGATACAGATATTCAATTACGGAAACTGCAAAAGAGATTTTACCTATATCGACGATATCGTCGAAGGCGTTTATCGCGTTATGCAGGGCGCGCCCGTGCGGAAAACAGGGGAGGACGGACTTCCTCTTCCGCCTTACGCGGTCTATAACATAGGCGGCGGAACGCCGGAAAACCTGCTCGATTACGTTACGACCCTGCAGGAAGAGCTTGTTTCCGCGGGCGTACTTCCCGAAGATTATGATTTTGAGGCGCATAAGAAGCTTGTCCCGATGCAGCCGGGCGACGTTCCCGTAACTTACGCCGACAGCTCGGCGTTAGAGCGTGATTTCGGGTTCACCCCTAAGATAGGCATTCGCGAAGGACTGCGCAGGTTTTCCGAATGGTATAAAAAGTATTACGCGTAAAAGTTTACGCCCTTGGGAAAAGACCCAAGGGCGTTAGCTTTTATTTCAGCAGCTCTGCTATCTGCACCGCGTTCGTCGCGGCGCCTTTTCTTATCTGGTCGCCGCAGCACCAAAGCGTGAGACCGTTTAAGCACGTAAGGTCCTTTCGTATCCTGCCCACAAAAACGAGATCCCGGTCGCTTGAGAGGATAGGCATAGGGTAAAGACCTTTTTCGGTATCGTCGTAAAGCTTACAGCCGGGCGCTTTTGAAATAAGCTCTTTCGCCCGCTCTACGCTTATTTTTTCTTTTGTGCGCACCGTCACAGACACGCTGTGAGAGCGGTACACGGGCACTCTTACGCAGGTACAGTTGACCTTTAAAGAGGGAAGGTGAAGTATCTTTCGCCCTTCGTTCTGCATTTTCATCTCTTCGCTCGTGTAGCCCTCAAATTGCTCTTTTCCTATCATCGGTATAACGTTGAAAGCGAGCTGATGACTGAATACGCGCGGAATATATTCTTTCCCGTTCAGTATCGCCGCCGTTTCTTCGAAAAGCTCGACGGGTCCGCCCGCTCCTGCGCCGCTTGCCGCCTGGTATGACGACGCGATAATGCTTTCCGGCTCGCTTTCTTTTATAATAGCGGATAGGGCGACCAGCGTAATTATTGTCGTGCAGTTGGGGTTTGAAATTATCCCGTTGTGAAGTAATGCGTCGTTAGGGTTTATCTCGGGTATTACGAGCGGTACGCCTTCTTTTTGCCTGAAAGCGCTTGAATTGTCTATAAATACCGCGCCCGCCTTTTTTATATGCGGGGCGTATTCCGCGGCCACGTCGTTTCCCGCGGCGCCTAAAACTATATCAAGCCCCGAAAAAGCGCCTTTGTCCGATTTTATTATCTTGACTTTTTCACCTTTAAAGCTCAGTTCTTTTCCGGCGCTTTTTTCCGACGCGAAAAGTTTAAGTTGGTTTACGGGAAAAGCGCGTTCTTCAAGTATTTTTATCATTTCACGGCCTACGGCGCCCGAAGCGCCTAAAATGCCGACGTTAAATCCCCGGGTCATGGTTGTTTCTCCTTTACAAAACTGTCGTATAAAACGCGGATCGACTGCTCGAAGTCTTTTTCTTCAACTCCGAAAATGATATTAAGCTCGTCGGGCCCTTGCGTTATCATGCGTATATTGACGCCGCTTTTGCCAAGCTCGGCGAATATCTTTCCCGATACGCCGAGCTTGTTCGCCATCCTTCGCCCGACCGCGCCGATCACCGCGATATGCTCCGTTACTCTTATACTATTTGGCAAAACGCCTTTTTGCAACTCTGATATTATATCGTAAAGAAAACCCTCCGCCTGCGCGGAGCTTACAAATACCGAAACGCTGTCTATGCCCGCCGGGATAAAACAAATATTTACGCTCCGTTTTTCAAACGGCTCTATTATTTTTCGGAGTAACCCCGGCGTAGAGGATAAACCGTTTTTAACAACTGTCACGGCGCAAAATCCTTTTTTGCCTGCGATGCCGGTAATGAATGACGGCGAGCTTTCCTCTTTGCCGAAATCCTCCATTATCATAGTGCCCGGGTTAGAGGGGTCGTTTGTGTTTCGGATATTAAGCGGGATGTTTGTTTCTCTAACCGGGAAAACGGCGTCTTCGTGCATTACCTGCGCGCCTATAAAGCTTAGTTCACGAAGCTCGTTATAAGTGATATGACTTATAGCGGGCGGATTTTTTACGATTTTCGGGTCAGCGATAAGGATGCCCGAAACGTCGGTCCAGTTTTCATAAACGTCGGCTGTTAGCGCCGCGGCGGCTAAAGCGCCCGTAATATCGCTTCCTCCGCGTGTAAAGGTGCGTATACTGCCGTTAGGCATAGACCCGTAAAAGCCGGGGATGACCATTCCGCGCCCCGTGTAGGCGCGTTGTATCGCTTTATAGGTCTTTTCTTTGTCAAGCGTGCCGTCGTAATTGAAAAATATAAGATCGGCAGAGTCGTGGAATTCATATCCCAGATACGCTGCGGCAAGCTTTGCCGAAAGGTATTCGCCGCGCGAAGCAAGCTCGTCGGCGGATATACCGGAAGATATTTTGCGTTTAAGCTCACTAAACTCGCTGTCAAGGTCAAACCCGATCCCGCAGTTATCCGCGATTTCTTTATAACGCGATACTATTATCCCGAATATTTCGTCAAAGCCTACGCCGTATTGCTTGTGCGCGCCGCAAAGGTAAAGAAGGTCCGTTATCTTGTGGTCGTCTTTAAACCTTTTCCCGGGGGCTGAAACCACGACGACTTTCCTTTGGCCGTCGGAAAGAACTATATTTTTAAACTGCTTAAAATGACTTGAGTCGGAAAGAGAAGATCCGCCGAATTTTACCGTTTTAATCATCATATTCATCCCTTTCGCATATAAGCGCCAATAACGCGCCCTGTTTATCTTTCTGATTTTTTTCGTATTCGTTAAAAGCCGAAGCGGGAGAAGCGTTGAAAGTATCATACTTTTCGCCGCGCCGAATAAGCCATTTAAAGCTTTTGCGGCCGTTGTCCGTATGCGCCTTGCCCGACAGAGTCTTTCCGTAAAAGCGTTCTTTTTTCCGGGATATATCTATACAGTCTGCCAAAACGTTTAAAGCCGTGGCGCGCCCTCCCGCGCCGGGGCCCGATAAGCTGAAAAAGCCCGAGCCGTAAGGTTTATACGAAAATACGTTGTTCACGCCCGAAACCGACGCCTCCGCGCTTGAAAAAGGGAAAAGCGCGGGGCAGACAAAAGATGTGAACGCGTCGCCGCGTCTTTCGCAATATGCGTAGTGCTTTATTTTATATCCGTAAGAGTCCGCTTTAAACGTATCATTAGCTTTGATATCCTGTATGCCGTATGTGAGAACGTCTTTTGTATCAAATATTTTTTCAAAGGCTACAGTTGAGGAAAGCGCGAGCTTACGGCATGCGTCAAGCCCGTAAACGTCCGCCGACGGGTCCGCTTCGGCAAGCCCCCGCGACTGCGCGTCTTTTAGCGCTTCATCAAAAGGTAAATTATCCGAATACATTTTGGAAAGAATATAGTTTGAGGTGCCGTTCATTATGCCGCCGAGCGACAGGATATTTTCCGCGCTTGACGCGCGCGAAAGGGAAGTAAGCCACGGTATCCCGCCGCCCGACGCGGCGGTAAATTTTAAGGATACGTCGTATTTTTCCGAAAGCGCGTAAAGCTCGGCTGTTCGCTCGGCGATAAGATGTTTGTTTGCCGTCACGACGTTTTTCCCGGTTTTTATCGCGCGGCAAACGTGATCATAAGCGGGCGTAAGCCCGCCTATAAGCTCGACGACCGTATCGATCCCGGGGTCTGAAACTATATCTTCAATATCGGCTGTAACGGCGCATGATACGTCCGTCAAAACGCGTCTTGAAAGTATCTTTGTAACTTTTACGCCTTTGTCTTCTGCTCTTGTCAAGTCGTAAAAAGAAGAGCCCACCGTTCCGAAACCGAGCAACCCAACGTTCATGTACGTCCCGCCTTTTTAAAAAGAATTGTGAAAATACGTTTTGTCTATTGACAAAAAACATTTATTTGAATATGATTATAGCATAACGTTTTGAAAATACAAGAAAAAACTTATGTTTATTTTTAACGAATTTGTTTTATCTTTGGTTAGCTTATTTGGAGAAATGCTATGAACTATGTAAGTACGCGAAATCCTAAAATACGCGCCTCCGATCTTCAGGCGGTAATAAACGGCCTTGCGCCCGACGGGGGATTATACGTTCAACCTGATATACCACAAAACGACAAAAACATAAAATGTATTCTGACAATGGACACTATTTCTATGGCTGCGTCTGTTATGAAAACCTTTTTGCCGTCTTTTTCCGAGGAAGAACTCACGGCGTTGGCAAGCAGAAGCTTTAAAGGAAAGTTTGACAATGATGATATCGCGCCTGCCGTTACCGTCGGCGAGGACTCGGTGCTTGAGCTTTATCACGGCCCGACTTCGGCTTTTAAAGACGTCGCGTTGTCAGTTCTTCCTAACCTTATTACCGCTTCAAAAGAAAAGCTCGGCGTTAAGGAAAAGGTCCTTATTCTGACCGCGACGAGCGGCGATACCGGAAAAGCGGCGCTTGAGGGCTTTAAAAACGTGCCCGGCTGCGGCATAATCGTTTTTTATCCCGAAAACGGCGTGTCCGACGTCCAGAAAGCGCAGATGGTAACGCAGGACGGGGGAAACGTCGCGGTATGCGCCGTAAAGGGCAATTTTGACGACGCGCAAAGGGGCGTTAAAAGTATTTTTTCCGATAATGCTTTTTGTAATTCGTTGAAAAATAAAGGCGTCCTGTTATCTTCCGCAAATTCGATAAATATAGGCAGGCTTGCCCCGCAGGTCGTTTATTATTACAAATGCTACGCTGACCTTGTAAAGAACAGTAAGATACGTTACGGCGAAAAGGTGGATTTTTGCGTGCCCTGCGGCAATTTCGGAAATATTCTCGCAGGATTTCTGGCGCTTAAAACGGGGCTTCCCGTAGGAAAACTTATTTGCGCGTCCAACGCGAATAACGTTTTGACCGATTTTTTGAATACCGGCGTTTACGATAAAAACAGAGAGCTTATTAAAACCGCCTCACCGTCGATGGATATCCTTGTTTCAAGCAATCTTGAAAGAATGCTTTATTACGCTGAAGACGATAAAGACAAAGTAGCGTTTTATATGCGTAAGCTTAATGAAGAGGGGAAATACACGGTTTCGCAAAACACCCTTTGCAGATTGCGCGAGATATTCTCTTGCGGATACTGTTCCGACGAAGATGCGATAAAGAATATCGGAGAAGTGTATCACGAACACTCGTATCTTCTTGACACGCACACTTCGGTCGCGTGGCGCGTGGCGCAGGAATATAAGAAAAGCGCGCCATCTCACAACCGCGTCGTAATTCTTTCCACGGCGTCGCCCTTTAAGTTCCCGAAAGCGGTCCTTCAAGGGCTCGGGGAAGAATGTGCCGGAAACGGGTTTGAGCTTATTGAGCGCTTAAGCGAAAAGACGGGCGTTTCCGTTCCTGAAAACCTTGCGTCGCTTTCAAAACGTGATATAATTTTTAAGGACGTAATTTGCGCGGACGGTATGAAAGAATACGTTTTTAATCATATCGGCTGAACGGATAAGGAGTTTTTTATGAATATTGTGTGTCTTGATATGGAAGGCGTCGTCACGCCCGAGATATGGATAGAGTTTTCAAAGGAAAGCGGCATTTTAGAGCTTAAGAGAACGACGAGGGACGAGCCCGACTACGCGAAACTGATGAATTGGCGGCTCGGGATATTAAGAGAGCACGGGCTCGGGCTTGCGCAAATACAAAAGGTGATAAGCCGGATAGAGCCGCTGCCCGGCGCGAAGGAGTTTTTGGACGAGCTTAGAAAAAACGTTCAGACGGTCATTCTTTCTGACACTTTTGAAGAATTCGCAATGCCTCTTATGGAAAAACTCGGTTATCCTACGCTTTTGTGCAATTCTCTTGTGATTGACGAAAAGGGTATGATATCTGATTTTAAGCTGAGGTGCGATAAAACGAAGCTTTCAGCCGTTAAGGCGTTTCAGTCGATGGGATACGACACGATAGCCTTCGGCGACAGCTATAACGACCTTGAAATGATACGGGCGTCAAAAGCGGGTTTCCTTTTCAGAAGCACCGAAAAGATAAAAGAAGATAATCCCGAT
>JAFSVO010000262.1 GCA_017444965.1 Clostridia bacterium
AAAAAGGCGAGACTGTATATTTCCGCGCTTGGACTTTACGAAGCGTATATCAACGGAAAGAAGGTAGGCAATGCCGTTCTCGCTCCCGGTTCCACCGATCCGAGAGTAAGAGTTCAATGCGACACATACGACGTGACCGCCATGCTGAAAGATGGCAAAAACGTGCTCGAACTCCTTCTTGCCGACGGCTGGTATCGCGGCTCGATAGGCGCAAAAGGCTTCACTTACGTTTTCGGCAAAGAAAGCAAAGTGATAGCGCAACTGGAGATAACCGACGTATCGGAGGGTTTTTTCACCGTTTGCACCGACAGATCGTGGCAATGGTCGAATAACGGACCTATAACTTTTGCAGATCTTAAAGACGGCGAGATCGTCGATAACAGAAAGACGGTTGCTTTTGAGAAAAACGCCGTCGAAGGCAGTTACGAGGGCTTTATGACCTGTTCAAACAGCACCCACGTTATCGAGATCGAGCATAACGAGCCCATTGACGTTATCAAGACAAAGACAGGAAAAACGACGCTCGAATTTAAGAACAACGTCGCGGGCTATATGTCCTTTAAAGTCAGCGCTCACGCAGGCAACAAGATACGTATCGTTATGGGCGAAATGCTCGACGAAAATGACGACGTTACCTTAAAAAACGTTCAATGCGTCAGAAAAGGAAAGAGAACGCCCTTGCAGGAGATAACCTTTATCTGCCGCGAAGGCGTAAACGAATATAAGTCGAGGTTTTTCTACGGCGGATTCAAATACGCGACGGTGGAAACGAACGCAAAGGTCGAATACAAAGATTTCAAGCAGGTGGCTATATGCTCGGAAATGGAAGAAACTTCTTCCTTTGAGTGCTCCAATAAGCTTATCAATATTTTCTATGAAAACACGATAAGGTCTATGAAAGCAAACTCCGTCGATATTCCCACCGACTGTCCTACCCGTGAGAGAATGGGCTGGACGGGTGACAGTCAGATTATATTCAACACCGCGTCCTATCTTTTCGGTTACGGTGCGTTCATCAGAAAACATATAAGAGACGTCTTCGACCGTCAGGATAAAAACGGCAGACTGCCGCAGATTGCACCCTATTCGGCGGAAGATTGGTTTATGGGCGTAATGAACGGTTCGGTCGGATGGGCGGACGTCGGAGTTCTGATCCCTTACAGAATGTATCTGAAATACGGCGATATCAATATTTTGCGCGATAACTACGACAATATGGTCAGATACGCCGAATTTATGATAAAAAGATGCGGAAGTGCAAGAGGATTATATGCTTTATACGCAAAGCCTTTGCACCTTTCCAAAGAAAACAAAAAGTACGGCGTCAATAACGGACAGTCTTACGGAGAGTGGGCAGAACCTGCAGACGTCAAAGCATTCGTCTGGACGGATTTTGCCGAGCCTCACCCCGAAGAGTCTATGGCTTACACCGTTTACACGCTTTCTATAATGGTCGAGATCTCCGAGATTATCGGAAGAACGGAAAAGATCGCTTTGTTCAAAGAGTATGCGGAAGGAGTGAAGAAAGCCTATCAGGAACTCGTCACCAAGCCCAGATTTACGCTCGACACCGACAGACAGGCAAAACTCGTCAGACCTTTATATATGAGGCTTTTAACCGCCGAACAGGAAAAATATGCAAAAAAACGACTTATAGAGGCGCTTGAGCATTACGATTGGAAGCTCGGCACGGGTTTTTTATCGACGCCTTTTATTCTCGGCGTTTTATCCGAAATCGATCCCGAATACGCTTACCGACTTTTGGAAAACGAAAAGATGCCCGGCTGGCTCTATATGGCGATCAACAACACCGGAACCATTTGGGAAGGTTGGGAAGGCCCTAATTCTCAGGCGGGAATAGCTTCATTGAACCATTACAGTAAAGGCGCGATGGTCGAATGGCTGTTTGACGGTATGCTCGGAATAAAAGTCAAAGGTGAAAATCACTTTGAACTAAGGCCCGTCGTCGGCGGTCATGTCGAAAACGCGAAAGGAAGTTACAATAGCATTTACGGCGAAGTGAAGTCTTCTTGGAGAAGAATTGCCGGAAAGTGCGTCTATAACTTCGTTATTCCGCCAAATACTACCGCAGATTTATATTTGAAAGGCAAGCACTGCATTTTGGAAAGCGGTGTGTATGAATATGAGATCGCATTATAAAAAGAGAGTGCCTCATTTTGAGACACTCTCTAATTTTTTGTAAACGTTTTAATTTGTGTTTACGGATGCTTTTATTTTTTCATCACCCTGTCAATGAAAGCGATATGAATAATACCCTTTTTATTGAGAATAAATAGTACTGCGCAAGCGATGATAAGAAGTAATACTACAGAACCTATAACGATTCCTGCGATAGCACCGCCCGAAAGACCTTCGTTCTCGAATACAACAATGTAGTCTGAGAAGTGATTAGTTTCAAACGTCACTTTGCCATCGGCAAACATAGCGTTCATGTCGGTGCGGTTACCTTCTGCATCCACGTAATACACTTTACCGATTTTCTTGTCGGGAATTTCTTCCTTCAAGTCAATAGTGATGGTCGCTTTTCCGTTTGCAAACGTAATACCTTCGCTCAAAGATACTCTGACAATGATTTCGGCGTCTTTCAGCGCGGCTATCTCGATGGGTTCGGACTCGTCTACATAAATGACATTGAACTTAAACTCAACTTCATCGGCTATGGAAATTTCTTCGATAGCCGCTTCATTAAAGACGATTTTTGCCGTGTCGATCGTTGCGATAATCTCTTTGCTTTCGCTCTCGTCTTCTTTGGCGTTCTTAAATATCTCCGTCATGCTTGTGCCTTCTTGAGCGTTTTCAACGGAAATGATTTTGCCGTGCGTAGACATGCCGCTTTCATCATCCCTAACGGGTGTCGTTTCTTTTACAGCAACATCGATAGTAGTTTCGGCGGCAAGATAGTTCGTGCCTTCGGCAACTTTAATGATAACGGTATAACTTCCCGCTTCTTTCACGACGTTGTTTTCGTAAGAAATAATGCCATCGCCGAGTGCTGTAGCACCCTCAACCGTAAAGTTTCTTCCGCTATAGGTATACTCTTTAACGATGCTATCCGTGTTGATCGTATTGGCTTTCTTTTGGATGGTATAAACCCCCGTATCGGCAATGGCAACGGCATAGTTAAGGTCTAACGCGTCGTTGTGAGTTGCCCTGATGGTGTAGGTACCGGCATTGGTGCCATCTTCTCTCATCAAAGTGATGCCCGTCAAGGTTTCTTCTCCGACAAGTCCCGTGGCGACATACGTCAAAGTCACGTCGTCATCGCCATAGGTAATTGCCTTATCTTCCGGAGTAACGGTAACGGCTTTTTGATTGATCGTATAGGTCGCCGTACCGGTGATCGTAACAGCATAGTTCAGGTTCTCACCCAAAGTAACCGTAATTACATATTCGCCGACGTTCTCGCCTTCAGCTCTTGAGAGTGTATAGTTAATTGTGTCGGTTCCAATGGTTCCATCAACAGTAGCTGTCAATGCGGGATCTTCATCACCGTAAGTTTTTGCCTTGTTGTTGGCAGTAACCGTAGCCGCTTTCTTGCCGACGGTCACAGTCACGTTCACGTTGCTGACAGTATTATAGTTCGCGGTATCCGCCGGAGTGAAGTTCGCAGTAAAGGTATTGCTACCCACGTTGCCCACGCTCTGCGCGCCGTTCGTCCAAGCCCAGCCGGTGGGCAGGGT